>CANRNA010000125.1 GCA_947631805.1 uncultured Oscillospiraceae bacterium
TCCTTATCCAGCTCACCGCCATGAACGGCCTCATCCTCGCCCAGGCCCTGCTGTCGGTGGCCCTCATCGGGGAGCCCGTCCCCTGGCGGGCGCTCCTCCTCCTGCACGGGGCGTACTATCTGCTCCAGACAGAGCTGGCCTGCGTCTGCTTCGGCCTGGGGGCGTTTTTGCGCCGGGGCGGCGCCGGGCTCGGCATGGGCCTTGCCGTCGGGATGTACTTTTTGAACCTTCTCGCCAACATGACGGACCGGGCCCGGCCCCTCAAGGCCCTGACCCCCTTCGGCTACTGCGAGGGGGCGGACATCCTCGCCGCCGGTGCCCTGGACGCCGGGCGCGTCGCCGTGGGCATGGGCCTCGCCTGCCTGGCCCTCCTGGCCGCTTACCGCCAATACGCCGTAAAGGATATCCGATAAAACAGACGCTTTGTATAAGCACCACAAAAGTATTGACTTCTCAATACTTTTGTGGTATTTTTTAATCCAAAGGTGGCGATACTATGGCTTTCTCGTACAAACCGCTCTGGAAACTTTTGATCGACCGTGACATGACAAAGAAACAACTGATGCAGGCAACGGGAATCTCAAAATCGACGATGGACAAAATGGCCCGCGGCGAACTGGTTTCAATGGACATCATAGACCGGATTTGTTCCTGTTTGAGCTGCAATGTCGAAAGCGTTATTGAGCATATAACGGGGTGAAGCAATGGAGCCTGAAAAGAAAAAACGGGTCGTAACAGGTAAATCATCGACGGATCTGGTGCTTTCCGCTTATGTCCGCAACAATGAAGAGATATTCCCGCTCATTCTTTCTCTGTATGTTCCTATAGGCTCTGAGATCGCGGATGTTACATACGGAAAAGGGGTCTTTTGGAAAAAGGTAAATCAGAAGGATTATCACCTGCACTTTTCCGACATCAAAACGGGAATCGACTGTCGGGACCTGCCATATAACAACCAGTCGATGGATTGCGTCGTCATCGACCCCCCATATATGGAAGGGTTCTATAGGCGGGACGGCAATCATTTGGCTGGAAACGGAACATTTTCATCCTTTAGAGAAGCATACTCCGACAGCAGCATATACGAGCAAAAAACGGGCGCTCCAAAGTATCACGACGCTGTGCTGGATATGTACTATTCAGCAGGACACGAAGCAGTTCGTGTATTGCGGCAAAATGGAATCCTGATCATTAAATGTCAAGATGAAGTCAGCGCAAACAAGCAGCATTTGACACACGTTGAGATAATCAACGAATACACGGCGCATGGCCTTGTCGTTGAAGATTTATTTGTAATGATACGAAACAACAAACCTAATGTTTCCACATTAAAAAAACAGGTCCACGCCCGAAAGAATCATTCCTATTTTTTGGTATTCCGCAAGACTTGTTAAAGCATGCTGTCAAGCAATGAATAGACATCGGTCGTAAATGGTTCCTGCAGCGGCCAGGTAATATCGATCAATGTTTTGATAAGATACTCTCTGTCCTCTGCCGCAACATTGCGCGAGCGGGGACCAGGGTGAGGCAGGTCACTGTTTTTTGCGAAGGCAAAACGCCATTGATCGCCAAACGCATAAAGACTGACTGCCACTATGTCAAATTCACCGACCGCAAGGCAGGTAGTATTAACTGTCCGGCCGTTCGGCAATGGTATCTCCCGGCGATCGCTCGCGTCGCATTGGAATTTGCCCGCCCAGGTATCTTCGCCTGATTTGATAACAGAATTCGTCTGCAGCGATTTGGCCTCAACGCGGAATTCCTTTCCTTTATAGTGAAAGGAAAGATCGCCTTTGCTCGACCGGTCATGGTCGTCGTACTTTTTCAAATCTGTCACATTTTCATGCCCATCAAAATATGTACGCACCTTGTATTCGCTCACATATCCAAACAGAAAGCCTCGCAGCGACGGATTGTCCTCCACTATCTTTGTCAGTTCTTCGGCTGAGATCTGCCATTTTTCCAAAATAGTTGCCATTATATAATGCCTCCTGTTTCATATATGATTCACTGAATAAATTATTATATCACGCGGGCATATAGAGGACAATGGTTTTTCAGAATATCCGCCAAAATTCTGACTTCACCGCCCGGAATTCAACGTCCGCGCTCTTTCCAGCTGGAAAGAGCGCGGACTTTACTTGTTTCAAGCTTCTCCGTTTCTTTTCTTTTCTCAATACTGTTCCACGTCCTGGAGGGCGTCGTAGCCCTCCTCGCCGGTGCGGACCTTGACCACGTTCTCCACGTCGTAGACGAATATCTTCCCGTCGCCGATATGGCCGGTATAGAGCACCTTTTTGGCCGTCTCTATCACCGCGCGGACAGGTATCTTGCTGACCACGATCTCCACCTGCACACGGGGCAGGAGGGTGATGTCCTGGACCACGCCACGGTAATACTCCGGCTTGCCGTGCTGCACACCGCAGCCCATCACGTTCGTCACCGTCATGCCGGTGATGCCGATATCCAGCATAGCCGCCTTCAGGGCCTCGAACTTCTCCATGTGGAGCAAAATGGTCACGTTGCTCATCTTCACGCCGCTGTCGGAGGCCACCGGCTTGGGCGAGCGGACCTGGACAGGCACCGCGTCGTCCACAGAGGCGGCGGGCATATCCCCCGGCCGGTCTCCCGCTCCGGCTCCGGCCACGGCGGGGATGCCCAGGGCGGGCATGAAGTCCGCGTAGGCGCTCACCAGGCCGTGCTCCGTGATATCCAGGCCAGCCAGCTCCTCCTCCGGCTTCACCCGCAGGCCCACCGTGGCCTTCAGCAGCAGGAAGAACACTGTGATGGTCACCGCCGTCCAGGCGATGACTGCCCCCACGCCCAGGAGCTGGACCCCCAGCAGGTGGAAGCCGCCGCCGTAAAACAGCCCCACCAGGGTGTCGTTGCCGGGGGCGGAGGTGGTGGCGAACAGCCCCACGGCGATGCCGCCCCAGATGCCGTTGCAGCAGTGGACCGCCACGGCGCCCACGGGGTCGTCCACCCGCAGCTTGTTATCCAGCAGCCACACGCCGAACACCACCAGCAGCCCCGCCACCGCGCCGATGACGATGGCGCCGGTGCAGTCGGTCACGTCGCAGGGGGCCGTGATGGCCACCAGGCCCGCCAGGGAGGCGTTCAGGCACATGGACACGTCCGGCTTGCCGAACTTCAGCCAGGTGAAGATCATGCACACGGTGGTCGCCACGGCGGGGGCCACGGTGGTGGTCAGAAACACGCTCCCCAGCTGCTCCACGGTGGTGCAGGCCGCGCCGTTGAAGCCGTACCAGCCCAGCCACAGGATGAACACGCCCAGCTCCCCCAGAGGGATGTTGTGGCCGGGGAAGGCGTTCACCTTCACGATCTTTCCCTTGCTGTCCCGGGTGAACTTGCCGATGCGGGGCCCCACCAGGGCCGCGCCGATGAAGGCGCACACGCCGCCCACCATGTGGATGGCCACGGACCCGGCAAAATCGTGGAAGCCCAGCTGGGCCAGCCACCCGCCGCCCCATATCCAGTGGGCCTCGATGGGATAGATGAGGGCGCTTATGATACCCGAATAGATGCAGTAGGACAGAAACTTCGTCCGCTCCGCCATGGCCCCGGACACGATGGTGGCCGTGGTGGCGCAGAACACCAGGTTGAACACGAAGTTAGACCAGTCAAAGCTCTCGTAGGCCGTGAAGATGTCGAAGCCCGGCTTGCCGATGAACCCGGCCAGGTCCTCCCCCAGCAGCAGACTGAAGCCGATGAGAATGAACACGCAGGTGCCGATGCAGAAATCCATCAGGTTCTTCATCAGGATGTTGCCCGCGTTCTTCGCCCGGGCAAAGCCGCTCTCCACCATGGCGAAGCCCGCCTGCATCCAGAACACCAGCGCCGCGCCTATCAGAAACCAGACGCCGAACGTCATCCCCGATATGGCCTCCATGATCTCCTCTGTCATTTTGAAAACCTCCTCTTGATGCTTAAATGCAAAACAAAAACGGCAAAGACGCCGACTTCCGTCACGACGCCTTTGCCGTTTCATGGTACGCATGATAAACCCGTCCGGTTCGATTGTCAAGGCATAATCACCAATTTTTTTCCCCTACTTTGTGCATTTTGTCAGATTCCATAGACTTTTCCATCCTCGTCCCCGCCAGTTTATGAGATTCGCCGATATTTGTCAGCAGTTTTTCTTATGTATCATCCCACGGGGAAGAAGACAGCCGCGAACAGGAAGATGATCTCCCGGTGGATGGGATAGTACAGATAGAAGAACCATTTCCCGCCCCGGCCCCGCTGGCCGTTATACAGCGCCATCAGCGGCAGGGCGAAGACCATCAGGAGCTGCAGCCTGTCAAAGAAGGTCGTGAAATACCGCAAAACCGGGACGCCGGACAGCCCTATGCCCAGGACCGCCCCGGCAGACATCACCCCATAGCACAGCACGCAGAACGCCCCGAACACCGCGCACTGGCGCGTTTTCGTCCGGGCGTGATACATGACGACCCCCAGCAGGATGAAGCCCAGGCCGTAACTCACCATGCCCATGCCCGGCAGCAGAGCGCTGTGGAGATCGTCCGCCAGGAATATCGCCCGCATGGACGCCCCCTCCGGGATGATGGCCTCCCGTATGGTATCGGCAAGGAGAGTGGGCAGCAGGGACACCGCCCCCACGGCAGCACACAGCGCCGCCGTCCGCCAGTCCCTGTCCCGGACCGCCCCCAGCGCCCGCTCTGACAGCAGGGCGTACAGGGCCACATAGAAAAACGTGAAGATGATATTGCCCGGCGTGAAGTAGTGAAAGCGCTCCCCGAACAGCAGGTTCATCAGCGCGACGAACAGCCCTGTCCCGGCCCCGGCCAGATACAGCCGCAGCAGGAATTTCCCCTTGCTGCGGGTGTGCCGGATGCTCTGGACCAGCAAAAACAGAAACAGCGGCGCAGCCAGCCGTCCGATGGACCGCAGAAGGCTGTAGTGTGCCTCCACGGCGGGTATCTCAAAGGCGAAGGCCCCGATGTGGTCTATGGTCATGAACACCACGGCCAGCACTTTTATCTGAAACGCGCTCAGGCCCTTCCACCGCCCGGCCAGGGTCTCTCCCGGCGCGCCCCCAGTGGGGGCGGATATATCTTTTCCCATATTCCCTTTCCTTTCTATCTCTCCGGCATGGGCAGTATCGCCCCCTGAAACATCACATAGTCCACCGCGTCCAGGTCGATGGGCGCGTCAAAGGTGAAGGAGCAGACCTTGCCGAAGTCCCTGGCGCTGTTTTCCTTCTCTTCGCCGGTGACCTTGGTGCCGTCGGTCATGGTCACGGTCACGCCGTCGAAGGGCTGGATATAGTCGCAGGCGGTGACATACTCGCAGGTGGCCCCCAGCGCCGTCAGCCGGAAGCTGCTGATGCCCACATCCTCCCGGTTCCCGGTGACGGGGTCCTCGGCCAGGACGCTCACGGTCCCGTCCGCCAGCTCGATCTCCTCCGCCCTGGGCAGGGCGAAGGTGAAGCGCCAGGTCCCCTCTGCCAGCAGCTCTTCGGTGAGGCGGCTCTGCTCGTCCAGCTGCCACACCCGCAGGTCCTT
>CANRNA010000126.1 GCA_947631805.1 uncultured Oscillospiraceae bacterium
GGCAGGGGCAGGCCCATGCTCATGAGCATGGCGGGCCAGATGATGGAGTGGAAGCGGACGATCTCCTTGCCCACGAAGTGCACGTCGGCGGGCCAGTACTTGTCCAGGTCGTGGTGGGCGTCGTTTTCCAGGCCCAGGGCGGTCATATAGTTGAACAGCGCGTCCACCCAGACATACACCACGTGGCCGGGGTCAAAGTCCACGGGGATGCCCCAGGTGAAGCTGGTGCGGGAAACGCACAGGTCCTCCAGGCCGGGCTTGATGAAGTTGTTGACCATCTCGTTGACCCGGCTGCGGGGCTGGAGAAAGTCGGTGTTCTCCAGAAGGTCCCGGACCCGGTCGGCGTATTTGGACAGCCGGAAGAAGTATGCCTCTTCCTCCGCGTCCACCACGTCCCGGCCGCAGTCGGGGCACTTGCCGTTCACCAGCTGGCTCTCGGTCCAAAAGCTCTCGCAGGGCTTGCAGTACTTGCCCACATACTTGCCCTTGTAGATGTCCCCGTTGTCGTGCATCTTTTTGAACACCCGCTGGATGGCGGCCACATGGTAGTCGTCGGTGGTGCGGATGAACCGGTCGTAGGAGATGTTCATGAGCTTCCACAGGTCCTTGACGCCCCGCGGCCCCTCCACGATGTTGTCCACGAACTGCTTGGGCGTGACGCCCGCCTCCTTGGCCTTGTCCTCGATCTTCATGCCGTGCTCGTCGGTGCCGGTGAGGAACATCACGTCATATCCCTGCATGCGCTTATAGCGGGCCATGGCGTCGGTGGCCACGGTACAGTAGGCGTGGCCGATATGGAGCTTGTCCGAGGGGTAATAGATCGGTGTGGTGATATAAAACTTTCCCTTGCTCAATGCTTTTTCCTCCAAACGCTTCTTGTTTAGCCGTCACGGTCTGACGGGGGTCTATTCAAAGGTCTCCGGGATAGGGGCGGCCTCGGGGGGCGCCTCGGGCTGCTGGGGCTCCGGCTCCGTGACAACCGGGCCCGGGTCCACCACCACCGGCGGCGCGGCGGGGGGCTCCGTGGTCACGGGGGCGGGGGTAGGCGTGGCCAGGGCCTCCTCCTTGTCGTAGGTGCTGTAGGCCTCCTTGTTGGAGGTGAGAAGATTGCCGTTGCGGTCATACACGTTCCGGTATGTCTGGGCGTAATAGTGGCTGGCGTCCTCCCATGTCTCGTTGGTTATCTCCACATAGGTGCCGTCCTCGTCCGTGCCCAGGATGCGCACGGTCAGATAGCCCCCGGACACCCACGCCTCTATTTTTATAGGATAATTGCGGGAGTTGACGAACTTGAAGTCCGGCCAGCCCCAACTGACGGTGGCGTCCATGCCCCTGGGCAGATAGCCCACCAGGAACTGGTGGCACCAGCGCACGGTGATGGTCAGGTTGGCCTTGAGGGCGCAGTAATACAACGTGGAGCTGCCCTGGCAGATGCCGCCGCCGATGCTCATCACGTGCTGCCCTCCGGAGAAGGCCCCGGCGGACTGATAGCCCTTGGCCTCGGTGCGCTGGCCCAGGCAGGCGTTGTAGTCAAACTCCTGCCCCGGCTGGAGCACCACGCCGTTCATGGCGGCGGCAGCCAGGGTGATGTTGTTGATGCGGGCGGAGGTGGACCCGGCCAGGGTGGTGCTCTTCTCGCTGAGCACGTCGGCGAAGAGCTTCCCCTCCAGCTGCTCGGCCGTCACCGCCGGGTCCTCCCGGATGAGGGGGATGGTGACGGTCTCGCCGGTGGCCGCCCGGTCCCACAGGCGCTTGGCCTCGTCCATGTCGAAGCGCACGCCCTGGACCCCCTGGGTGGTCCCGCCGGTGGCCTGGTCATACTGGGCGTCCACAGGCTGGACATACACCCGCTCGTACAGCTCCCGGAGCAGGGCGTCCACGTCCGTGCCCTGGGTCTGCCCATCGGCGGCTTCGGGCACCTGGTATACGATGGGGTCATACTTCTCCGCCTCGAAGGCCTCCCGGACGGCGGCGGACAGAGCCGCCACATCCACCCTGGCCGTGCCGGGGTTTTTCACCACCGTTATCTCGTCCTCCCGTATCTCCGCCTGGACCACGCTCAGCGCCCGGTCCACCTGCTCCGCCACGGGGGTCAGCTTGGCGGCGATGGCCGCCTCGTCTATGGTCTGGGTCTCCGTGCTCCGCACGGCCATATTGGTGGCCTCGGACTTGCAGGCCAGATAGGTCCGCAGGTTGGACAGCATGCTCCCTCCCCGGCCGTAGGCATAGGCCTGGCGGGCCACAGCCGCGCCGTCCGCCGGATGCAGGCCCAGGTCCTGGGCCGTGACGGTCACGCTGTCGCCGGTGGGGAAATCCACGGTGACCGCCGCGTTGGAATACTTGTCGGCGGGCTCGCCCAGAGCCGCGGCCGCCTCCTCCATGGTCATGCCGCCCACGGCCACGCCGTTGACGGTCACGTTGGGATAGATGGTATCCAACCGCGCCACCCGGCTG
Source organism: uncultured Oscillospiraceae bacterium (assembly GCA_947631805.1). Lineage (GTDB taxonomy): Bacteria > Bacillota > Clostridia > Oscillospirales > Oscillospiraceae > CAJOIG01. The sequence continues at coordinate 2,455 of CANRNA010000126.1, forward strand.
GCGTAAGTAAAGCCCACCGCCAGGGCGATGACCATCACCGTGAGCAGCACGGCGATGGGTATGAGCAGCCGCAGCCAGCGGGTCCCCGCCGAGGGCGCCGCCCGTCTGGCCGGGGCGCGCCGGGGAGCCGGACGCCCGGTCCGCGCCTGGCGTGTGTCCTGCCGGGGCCGGGACGGACGGGGCCGGGCCTGGAGCCGGTCATCCGCCCGCTCCAGGTCTCTGCGCTCCCGCTCCAGCCACTGTTCAAAGTCGCGCTCGTCCTTGTTTGACATCTCCCGTCACTCTCCTCTTATATACGCAGGCCGCTGTCCTGCCCGCCGGTGAGCTCTCCCACGCCCACGTCCAGATTCTCCTCTATCCAGGGGTTGCCGCTGATGCGGTACTCCGCCTGGGCCTCCCACAGAGAGCCGATGAGGATATTGCTGAGCAGGAAGCCCGCCGGGGTGAAGCACCACCGGCCGTCGAATTTCTTTGTCCAGCCGTCCTTCTCATATTCCTGCAGCAGCGCCTCGATGGGGGCGAAGTCGCTGCGGTACACGCTCTTGTACTCCTCCTCGCAGATGCCCCGGCTCCGGCGCATGCCCAGCATGATGTACTCCGAGGCCCGGTCCAGCTCGTCCAGCTGTTCGTACTCGTCCAGGATGTTCTCCCCCTGGGTCACGCCCCGGATGTACTTTTCCATGTCCCGGACGAAGCTGTAGCGGGTGCGGCCGATGCAGGAGTGGGCGCCGGGGCCGAAGCCCAGGTAGTCCTCCATGTCCCAGTATTTCATATTATGGCGGCAGGCCTTGCCCCGCCGGGCGAAGTTGGACACCTCGTACTGCTGATAGCCGTAGTGGTTCAGCGTCTCCACGGTGTAGAGGTACATATCCGCCTGCTCATCGTCGGAGGGGACGACGGGGCTGTCCTTGTACATGGCGTACATGGGCGTGCCCTCCTCCAGCTTCAGCCCGTAGCAGCTCAGATGGTCCGGCTCCAGGTCCAGCACCTTGGCCAGGGTCTCCGCCCAGTCCCCCTTCGTCTGGTTGGGCAGGCCATAGATAAGGTCTATGCTCAGATTGTCGAAGCCCGCCGCCCGGATGAGCTTCACCGCCTTTTTCACCTGGGTGAAGTTGTGTCTGCGGCCGATGATCTTCAGCAGATCGTCGCTGGCGGACTGTACCCCCAGGGAGATGCGGTTGACCCCCTCCTTCTTCAGCAGGTTCAGGTCCCGGCGGGTGACGCTGTCCGGGTTGCACTCCACGGTGACCTCCGCGCTCTTGAGCACCTTGGCCGCCCGCTTGAGGGCGTTGAAGAGCTCTGTGAGCCGCTTGGCCCCGTAATAGCTGGGGGTGCCGCCGCCGAAATAGAGGCTGTCGATATAATACGGCGCCATGGTGTTGGCGCCCTCCCGGATGTGGCGCAGCAGGGCGTCCTGATATTTGCCCATCTGCTTGTCGCACCCGGCCAGGGAATAGAAGTCGCAGTAGCCGCACTTGGACGCGCAGAACGGTATGTGGATGTATACTCCCAGATGCTTATCTTCCATAGACGTTTATCCTTATGCTGTCCTTCCCATTCCGCTCTCCGTCACGGCTCCTCCGGCAGAAAATCCGCCTTCGTGAACAGGACCAGGTCCTCCTTGGTGGGCGATTCCATGGCCGCCAGCCGGTCGGCCTGGCGGACCACCATGGCCTCGAACTGATTGCGCACGTCCCGGCCGTTGCCGAAGTTCTCGTCCCTTCCCTCGTAGAGGGCGTCGAAAAACTCCCTGGAATAGGCCTCCGCCTCTTCGTCCAGCTCATAGCCGCCCTTTTTGCACTGGGCATGGAATATGGCGTTGAGCTCTCCGCCGTCGTAATCCTCGAAAAAGATGTATTTGTTGAACCGGCTCTCCAGCCCCGGATTGGAGTGCAAAAACCGCTCCATGGGGCCGGTGTAGCCCGCCACGATCACCACCAGGTCGTCCCGGTGGTCCTCCATGGCCTTCAAAATGGTCTCGATGGCCTCCCGGCCGAAGTCGTTCTCCCCGCCGCTGGCGAGGGAGTACGCCTCGTCGATGAACAGCACCCCGCCCAGGGCGGAGGCGATGACCTCCTGGGTCTTGATGGCCGTCTGGCCCACATAGCCCGCCACCAGGCCGGATCGGTCCACCTCCACCAGCTGGCCCTTGCTCAGGGCCCCTATGGCGGCGTACAGCCCCGCCAGCAGCCGGGCCACCGTGGTCTTGCCGGTACCCGGATTGCCCATGAACACCAGGTGCAGGCTCAAAGGCGGCACGGGAAGGCCCTTCTCCTTGCGCAGCTGGCGGACCTTCACCAGATTCATCATGCTCTTGACGTCTTTCTTGACCTTTTCCAGGCCCACCAGCTCGTCCAGCTGGGCCATGAGCGCGTCCAGGTCCGGCTTCTCCGCCGGGACCGTCTCCGGGGCCTTTTCCCCCTGGGCGGCCTGGGACCCGGGGCCAGCCGCCCCCGCCGTCTGAGGCGGGTTCTTATCCAAAAACGAGGGCTGGGCGCTGGTGACGAAATCCGCCGCCCGCAGGCCGGGCTTTCCCTTCTTCACCCCCGCCGAGTCGCACAGGGCCGACAGCTTGTCCGCGCTCTCGGTGATGTACTCCGCCTCGGCGTAGGTCACATCGTCGTCCACCGCCGCCAGGCACAGCAGGATGTTTGTCAGCATGCGGATGAACACACGGGAGCAGTCCGTGCCCCGGCGGGCGTCCTGCTCCGTCAGGGACCAGAAGAACAGCGGCGGCAGAAACGACCCGCTCTCTCCCACCGCCGTGGTCAGCGCCCACAGGAGCCATGTGGGCTGCTTCTGCCCCTTGGAATACAGGGCGTTCAGGGCGTCCGCGTGGTCCTGGGTCAGACAGGCGCTGCGGGAGAAGAGCTGGAGCGCGCAGGAGGCGCAAAACTCGTCCATCTGCCCGGCCAGACCCCGTCCGGCGATGCGGTAAAAGGCCTCGGTGTTGGCGATATAGGTCTTGTGCAGCTCCTCCGGGGAGCGCTTCCATTGGGTGGGCATGACGGACCCCTTTCCCTCCGCCTCTGAGGCGGGTATCTTATATTATATTACAAAAATTACAAAAAACAAGT
>CANRNA010000127.1 GCA_947631805.1 uncultured Oscillospiraceae bacterium
TTTGACACCGCGTGGATGTACTGCGGCTTCAAGAGCGAGGACGCCGTCAAGGAGGTCCTGGTGGACCGCTATCCCAGAGACAGCTTCACCCTGGCCAGCAAGCTCCATTCCGGCTTTTTTGACTCCCTGGAGGACCGGGACCGGATATTCGACGAGCAGCGCCGGAAGACAGGGGCGGAGTATTTCGACTATTATCTGCTCCACGGCATCGAGGCGGACAGCTATCCCAAGTACGAGAAATACGACTGCTTCAACTGGATACTGGACAAAAAGGTCCGTGGATTGGTGCGCCATGCCGGATTCTCCTTCCATGACAGCCCGGAGCTGCTGGACAGGATACTGACCGAGCACCCGGAGATGGAGTTCGTGCAGATACAGCTGAACTATCTGGACTGGGAGAGCGAGTGGGTCCAGTCCAGGGCCTGCTATGAGGTGTGCGTGCGCCACGGAAAGCCCGTCATCGTCATGGAGCCGGTGAAGGGCGGCACCCTGGCCAAGCTGCCGGAGGCGGCGGAGGCACTTTTGAAGGGCCGCGACCCGGCGGCGTCCATCCCCTCCTGGGCGGTGCGGTTTGCCGCGTCGCTGGACAATGTGATGGTGGTGCTCTCGGGCATGAGCGATATGGCCCAGATGCTGGACAACACCGGCTTTATGGAGGACTTCAAGCCCCTCACCGAGACGGAAAAGGCCATGCTGGCCCAGGCGGCGGACATCATCAACAAGAAGATCGCCATCCCCTGCACCGGCTGCTCCTACTGCACGGAGGGCTGCCCCATGCACATCGCCATCCCCCGTTATTTCTCTCTGTACAACGAGCAGATGCGGGAGGCGGAGGACAAGGGCTGGTCCAGCAACTTCACCTCCTACGAGCTTTTGACGAAGAGTTTCGGCAAGCCGGGGGACTGCATCGCCTGCGGCCAGTGCGAGGGCGTGTGCCCCCAGCATCTGCCCATCATAGAGAATTTGAAGGCCGTGGCCGGGGTGTTCGGCCAATGAGCGGAGGGAGCGGACGTTGAGCGGACGGGTCATTGATATCCTCATATCCTCCTTTCCCCGCATTTTGGGCCAGGGGCTGATGGTCACCATCCCTCTGACGGTGATATCCTTCGCCCTGGCGCTGGTCATCGCCGTGGTGTGCGCCATGGTGCAGATCGCCAACATCCGGGGGCTGAAGCAGCTGGTGCGGTTTTACATCTGGATCATCCGGGGCACGCCGCTGCTGGTGCAGCTGTATCTGGTCTATTTCGGCCTGCCGGACCTGGGGCTGATGGTCCCGGCCTTTCCCAGCGCGGTGATCGTGTTTGCCCTGAACGAGGGGGCCTACTGCGCCGAGACCGTGCGGGCGGCCATCGAGGCGGTGCCCAAAGGCCAGATGGAGGCGGGCTACTGCGTGGGCATGAGCTATGTGCAGATCATGCGGCGCATCGTGCTGCCCCAGGCGTTCCGCACCGCGTTCCCGCCCCTGTCCAACTCCCTTATCAGCATGGTCAAGGACACCTCCCTGGCCGCCAACATCACCGTCACGGAGATGTTCATGGCCACCCAGCGGGTGGTGGGCCGGACCTATGAGGCCCTGGCGCTTTACTCGGAGGTGGCGGTCATCTATCTGCTGTTCTGCACGGTCATCACCAAGCTCCAGGCAGTGGGGGAGCGGAAACTGAACGCGATGAACGGGGGCAACGTGATCCGTGCTTGAGATAAAGGGACTGAAAAAGACCATCGGCGGCAGCGAGATATTGAAGGGCGTGGACTTGGCCATCGGCAAGGGAGACGTGATGGCGGTGCTGGGCCCCTCCGGCGGGGGGAAGACCACCCTTCTGCGGTGCCTGAATTATCTGGAAAAGGCGGACGCGGGGGAGATGACCTTCCTGGGCCAGCGGATGGATATGCCCGGCATGTCCCGGCGGGATATCGCCGCCTATCGGCGGCACACCGCCTTCGTGTTCCAGAGCTACAACCTGTTTTCCAACAAGACCGCCCTGCAAAACGTCACCGAGGGGCTCATCGTGGCCCGGAAGATGGAGAAGGCCCAGGCGGAGGAGCGGGCGCTGGCGGCCCTGGAACGGGTGGGCCTGGCGGACAAGCGGGATTCCTATCCCAATCAGCTCTCCGGCGGCCAGCAGCAGCGGGTGGCCATCGCCCGGGCGGTGGCCGGGGAGCCGGATGTGATATTTCTGGACGAACCCACCTCGGCCCTGGACCCGGAGCTCATCGGCGGGGTGCTGGAGGTCATACGCCAGCTGGCCGAGGACGGCATGACCATGATCATTGTCACCCACGAGGTGAATTTCGCCCGGCATGTGTCCACCAAGGTGCTGTTCATGGACGAGGGCCGGGCATTGGCCATGGCCCCCACGGGGGAGTTTTTTCAAGAGCAAAAACTGGAGCGGATACAGACCTTTTTCCGCTCCTTGGATAGAAAGGAAGGATAAATATGAAAAAGAAGCTCGCGCTGGTGCTGGCGCTCATCCTGTGCGCCGGGCTCATGGCAGGGTTCACGGACAAGCCGGAGGACGCCCTGAGCCAGATCAGGGACAGGGGCGCGCTCATTATCGCCATGGAGGGGACCTGGTCCCCCTGGACCTACCACGACGAGAACGACGAGCTGGTGGGCTACGACGTAGAGGTGGGCCGCTGTATCGCCGAGCACCTGGGCGTGGAGGCCTGGTTCGTAGAGAGCGAGTGGAGCGGCCTGTTCGCCGGACTGGACTCCGGCCGCTACGACCTGGTCATCAACGGGGTGGACATCACCGACGAGCGCAGCGAGAAGTATGACTTCTCCGACCCCTACGCCTACGACCGCACGGCGCTGGTGGTCCGGGAGGACAACGAGGACATCACCTCCTTTGAGGACCTGAAGGGGAAGACCACCTCCAACAGCATCGGCAGCACCTATATGGAGCTGGCGGAGGACTACGGCGCCACCTGCGAGGGCGTGGAATCTCTGGGCGAGACCATGCAGATGGTCCGGTCCGGCCGGGTGGACGCCACGCTGAACGCGGAGTCGTCCGTGGCCGATTACTTCAACGCCCAGCCCGACGCGCCGCTGAAGATCGTGGCCTATACGGAGCAGGCCAACCACATCGCCATCCCCATGCGCAAGGGGGAGGAGACCGCCAGCCTGTTGGAGGCCGTCAACGAGGCCATCGCGGCCATGCGGGAGGACGGCACCCTCGCCGAGCTGAGCGAGAAATACTTCGGCGCGGACATCACCCAGGTACCCGAGGGCTGAGCTTGCGCCCACAGAGAAATGCTTTCAGGCAGTCCCGCCGGGACTGCCTGAAAACTATGAAAACGTGAAAATTTCATGATTCGGACACAAACGGCCGGGGAAATGGGTGTAGAATAGGGGACAGCGGCCAAAGGAGGCGGGTATATGATCCAGGTGAGCCACTTGACAAAGCGATACGGCAGCCAGACGGCGGTGGAGGATCTGAACTTCACCGTGGAGAAGGGCGCGGTATACGGCTTTCTCGGCCCCAACGGGGCGGGGAAGACCACGACCATGAACATCCTCACCGGGTGCCTTGCCGCCACGGAGGGGCAGGTCACCATCGGCGGGTACGATATATTCGAGCAGCCCCTGCAGGCCAAGGGGCTGGTGGGCTATCTGCCGGAGCAGCCCCCTCTCTACATGGGCATGACCCCCCGGGAGTACCTGTCCTTCGTGGCCAGGGCCAAGGGCGTGCCCATCCGGAAGCTGGACGACCAACTGGACTACGTGATGGGCGTGGCCGGTGTGGAGCAGGTGGCGGACAGGCTCATCCGCAATCTGTCCAAGGGCTACCGCCAGCGGGTGGGCATCGCCCAGGCCCTGCTGGGGGAGCCCCAGGTCATCATTCTGGACGAGCCCACGGTGGGGCTGGACCCCCTGCAGATCGTGGAGATACGCCAGCTCATCCGGTCCCTGGGCCGGGAGCGGACGGTGATACTGTCCACCCACATCCTCAGCGAGGTGCAGACGGTCTGCGACCGGGTGCTGATGATACACAAAGGGCGCCTCGTCGCCAGCGGCACGCCGGAGGAGCTGGAGCGGCAGTTCGCCGGGAAGGTCACCTACCGCCTGACGGTGAAGGCCGGTCCCCGGGAGGCCCGGGAGGCCGTGGAGCCGGTCCCAGGCGTGACGGAGGTGACGGCCCGCCAGGGGGAGGGCGACCGCGCGGAGCTGACGGTGAGCGCCTCGGACACGGGGCCGGATATGGACGAGCGGCTGAGCTTCGCCCTGAGCGATAAGCGCATCCCCGTGCTGCGGCTGGAGCGGGAGCAGGCCAGTCTGGAGGACGTATTTTTGGCTCTGGCCCAGTCCGACCCCGGCCCGGCGGGCGGCGGGGAGAAAAAGGCCCGGCGCATCCGGAGAGGGAAGGAGGAGCGGTCATGACGGCGATATACGAGCGGGAGCTGGACAGCCAGCTCAACGGTCTGACCGGCTACCTTTATGGGGCGCTGGTGCTGCTGTTCGCGGGCATCTATGTGATGGTCTACAGCCTGGAGGGCTCCCCAGACTTCACCAGCGTGCTCTACAGCATGACCTTCATATTGCTGATAGCGGTGCCGCTGCTGACCATGCGGACCATCGCCGAGGAGCGGCACCAGAGGACAGACCAGCTGCTCTACAGCCTGCCTCTGAGCATGACGCGCATCGTGCTGGGCAAGTATTTCGCCCTGCTGACGGTGATGGCCATGCCCCTGGCGCTGGTGTGCGTCTATCCCCTGGTGCTCAACGCCCTGACCACCGCCGGAGGCGTGGCGCTGAAAAGCGCCTACGGGGCCATCGCGGCCTTCTTCTTCCTGGGGGCGGCTCTGGCGGCCATCGGTCTTTTCATCTCCAGCCTGATGGAGAACGTGGGCCTGGCGGCGGGGGCGTGCTTCGTGGTGATGCTGCTGCTGTATTTTCTCACCCCCCTGGCGGGATATATATCCTCCTCGGCGGTGGTGTCCCTCATATCCTTCACGGTGCTGATGGCCCTGTTCGGCTTCATCCTGTGGCGGCTGACCCGCCACGGGGGCGTGGCCGTGGGGTTGTCCCTGGCCCTGGAGGGGGCGCTGGGGGCGTGCTATCTGCTCTGGCCAGACCGGTTCAGCGGCCTTTTTGTCCAGATCGTGGAGCAGCTGGCCGTTTTCGACAGGTTCGACAACTTCGCCTATGATATATTCGACATACGGGCCCTGGTCTATTATGTGACAGTGGCGGGGGTGTTCCTGTTCCTCACGGTCCAGTCCATGGAGCGCAGGAGGTGGGCGTCATGAGCGGCTTTCTCCAAAAGCTCCGGGCCTCCTTCAGGACCCGCGCCTGGCGGGCGGGGGCCTACAGCGTGTTCGCGGCGGTGATCGTCATCGCCATCGGAGTGGTGGCGAATCTGGCGGTGAACGCCCTGCCCGCGTCTGTCACCCAGCTGGACATGACTACCGGGGGGCTCTACACCATCTCCCAGGGCACGGAGCAGATGGCCGCCGCCCTGGACGAGGACGTGGACATCTATTGGCTGGTCCAGGACGGGTATGAGAACCACACCATCGAGCAGGTGCT
>CANRNA010000128.1 GCA_947631805.1 uncultured Oscillospiraceae bacterium
GGCGTCGGTCTGCTTTCGCATGACAGCGACGCAGAGGGCCGCGGTCTTCTCTATCTGCGCGGGCATGGTGTACTCGCCTATCGTCCGGTCGGCGTATTCCGTCAGGCGCTTTTTCAGTTCTCTTTTATTCATGACCGCTCTCCTTTCGCATGTTTTTCAGCGCCATGCGGACCCGGCTTTGCGCCGTCCGCATATTGCAGCCCGTCACCTTGGCGATGTCCCGGTATGAAAGGCGCTCGACGAACCGCAGGACGACCACCTCCCGCTGTTCCGGCGGGAGCCCCTCCAAAAGGCGGCGGACCTGGTCCCGGTCCTCTATCTGCCGGAACATATCCCGCTGGTCCGCCAGCTGCTCCGTGTCCTCCAAGGGGGCGAGGGCGGGCTTGCCGCTCTCCCGGCCGCACAGGCGGCGGGCGATGATGAAGATATAGGCCCGGAGCCGCCCCTCTTCCCGGTAGTTGGGCAGGGCTTCAAACAGCTGTATAAATGTCTCCTGTGCCAGGTCCTTCGCTATCTCCACGTTCCCGCAGCGGCTTGCGCAAAAGCGAAGGATGGCCGGATGGTAACGATGCACCAGCTCTTCCGCGGCGGCCTCATCGCCCTGACGGATCCTGCTTATCAGTTGCTCATCGTTCATGGGACACCCGCTTTCTGTCTCTATATTGGTAATGCAGAAAAAAGGGTGGAATGATCAAAAAATATTCCGCTTTTTCAAAAAAATTTTTCCTCAGCATATCATTATTATAGTGTACCGGGCCGCTCTCCGCCAGCCCGCCGGAGGAAAAGCGTCCCAGGGGACGGCGCCGCGGGGTCCGGCGCAAGAGAAAACGGCGTGGCAAACGCCACGCCGCTGCGAAATTTGATATCGTACCGCCTTACGGCGCCCCTCCGGCGGAGGGGCGTTTTCGGCATAGAAAAAGACAAGACGCCCGGGGGAGCCGGGCGTCTCGTCCAATGCTGGGGAGGAGGTGAAAAAACGATGTCCGAAGAGAAGAATGAGAAAAAAGAGGACAAAGTTTCTGACTGCGTAAGCGCAAAGGCACAGCGGGGGGAGGGGGCGTTTCCCGCGCCTCCCGGCAAAGGAAAGCGCGGGGCGCTTGCCACGCGGTTTCAGGACCGTTCAGCGGCCAGATTGGCGATGCAGGCGGCGCATACGTTCTTGCCCTTATAGCTGATGATGTTTTTCGAGCTATCGCAGAAAACGCACGCAGGCTGATACTTCCGCAGCATGATGGTATCCTCGGAAACGAAGATCTCCATAGCATCCCGTTCCGCGATATCCAATGTCCGGCGAAGCTCGATGGGCAGCACGATACGGCCCAGCTCATCCACCTTTCGCACGATACCGGTCGATTTCATACGATCCCTCCTTTACCCCGATTATTGTCTGTGGTGAAGGTATCATATAAAAAAGGAAATGTCAACCATCCGTATAGGGTATTGACGCGATTTCGTCGCTTTTCACTACATGTTAAATCCAATTTATTCCTAATAATGCCACTAATATCCAAAATTGTCATTTCAGGCCGGTTCCTCACATGGACTCCGGGGCGCTGACACCCAGGATGCCCAGGGCGTTTGCGAGCACCTGCTTGGCCGCGGCGGCCAGCAAGAGCCGCGCTCCAGCCACGTCCGGCGCCTCGCCCCGGATGCGGCAGGCGTTGTAAAACTTGTGGAACCGGGCGGCCAGGTCCGTGGCGTAGCGGTTGATGCGGGAGGGGTCCAGCTCGGCGGCGGCGCCCTGTATCTCCCCCGGGAAGGCGGCGAGGCCCCGGATGAGGTCCCGCTCCTGGGGGGCGGTGAGGAGGGAGGCGTCCGCCCGCTCCGGCACGGCCAGCCCGTCCGCCGCCAGGGTGGACAGCAGGGAGCATATCCGGGCGTGGGCGTACTGGACGTAATAGACCGGGTTTTCGCTGTCCTGGCGCACGGCCAGGTCCAGGTCGAATTCCAGGTGGCTGCCGGGGCTGGCGTTGAAGAAGTACCGGCAGGGGTCCCGGCCGATCTCGTCCATCAGGTCCGCCAGGGTCAGGGCCTTGCCCGTGCGCTTGGAGACCTTCACGGTCTCCCCGTTCCGGGTAAGGCGGACCATCTGCATGATGAGGAAGTCCAGCGCCCGGCCATTGAGGCCCAGCTCGGGGCACTCCATGGTCTTGCCGAAGCGGATGGCGTGGCCGTGGTGGTCCGCGCCCCACACGTCGATGACCCGGTCGAAGCCCCGCTCCACGAACTTGTTGCGGTGGTAGGCGATGTCCACGGCGTAGTAGGTCCAGGTGCCGTCGGCCCGGCGCATGCACTCGTCCTTGTCCGCGCCGAAGTCGGTGTTGCGAAGCCAGAGCTGGCCGTCCTTTTCGTAGGTGTGGCCGCTCTTTACGAGGATGTCTATGGTCTCGGCTACGTAGCCGGACTGGTGGAGCTCCGTCTCCAAAAACCACCGGTCGAAGGTGATGCCGTAGCGCGAAAGGTCCTCTTTCATGCGCTGGATGTTCCGGGGAAGGCCGTAGGCCACGAAGGCAGCCTGGCGCTCCGCAGGAGCCATGGTATCGTACTTCTCGCCCTCGGCGTCGTATATCTCCTTCGCCAGGGCCTTGATGTCGTCCCCGTGGTAGCCGTTGTCCGGGAATTCCACCGCGTCCTCCCCGTGGAGAAGCTGCAGGTATCGGGCCTCCAGGGACTGGCCGAACAGCTCCACCTGGTGGCCCGCGTTGTTTACATAAAACTCTCTCCACACGTCCCATCCGGCCCAGTCCAGCACGGCGGCGGTGGTGTCCCCCAGCACGCCGCCTCTGGCGTTGCCGATGGTCATGGGCCCGGTGGGGTTGGCGGAGACGAACTCCACCATCACTCGCTTGCCGTTACGCTCCTCGGCCCGGCCGTAGGCGGCGCCCTCGGCCATGACCGCGTCCAGCACGGCGGCGTACCAGTCGTCCCCCAGGCGGAAGTTCAAAAAGCCGGGGCCCGCGGCCTCGGCGGCGGTGAACCATGTCCCGGTCAGGTCCATGGCGGACAGGATGTTCTCCGCGATGGTCCGGGGGGCGGCGTGGAGGGCCTTGGCCCCGGCCATGGCGTGGTTGGCGGCAAAGTCGCCGTTTTGGATGTTCTTGGGGATGCTGACGGAGCCGGGGACCTCCTCCAGGGCCGGGACCGCCTTTTTTATCAGTTCGTCGATGTTCTGTTTTGCCCGTTCGATCAGGTCAGCCATTTCTCTTCTCTTTCACATTGATCTTGAATTTGTTCCGGCCCACCGGGGTGTGGTTAAAGTCTATCTCGTAGTCCAGCTCCATGGTGCCCCCGTGCTCGTCCAGCCGGGCGTCGATGTGGCGGGTGTCCACGCCCATGGTGGCGCTGCCGAAGGGGGTCTCGTAGAGGAAGAAGTCCTTTTTCCCCTCCTGGAAGCGCATCTCCGAGTTCAGATTGCCCTCCCGGCGCAGTACCACGCCCATGGGGCTGATGGTGAAGGTGGTGCGGGTGCCGTCCAGCCCGGTCAGGTCGCTCTCCTCGTAGGTAAAGCGGCTCTCCCCGTTCTCAAAGCCGTACTTTCCGGCTGTGACCAACTCCACCGCGTCCCGCTGGCCCATGGGGTCCCGCTGGACGCCGGTTATTGAAATGATAACGTCTCGCATATTCATGTGGTCTATCATAATATAAAATCTCTCCCAGCACAAGGAAAAGTTCGCGTTTTAAAAAAATTCGTATATTCGCTGCTTGTATCTAGAACATTATAACACATTTGTGCTATAATAGCCATAGGGAGGTGAGCGGCGTGACGATCGACCTTACCGAAAAAGAATTCCGAAGGCTCCTGGACCTGGTGTACGTGGGGGATTGGATACTCAATTCCGCCCGGGGCGACGACCGATTCGAGGATTATGATATGCTCCAGGAAAAGCTGTTTGCCCTGTGCCCCAAGGTGGGTATGCGCTCTCTCGTCGAGACGTGGCAGGGCCACTTCCTGCCCTCCCGGGCCTATGAGGAGGGCGGCATCCACGAGGCCATCGCCGACTATGAGGACGCGGTGTTTTTCGACATATTGGCCGAAGAACTGGCCCGCCGGGACATGGAGGGCGAGGGCGTGGACGCCGACGACGAGACGGAGCTCATGAACCGTATCGAGGAGTATTACGAGGAATTTGAACAGCACGGTATCGACAATCTGACCGTTGAGGATAATTGAGAAGGCTATGAGACGCCGCCTGGGTCCCCAGGCGGGCGGACAAAAAGGCAAATGCAAAGACGGTATGGCCCCGGCCATACCGTCTTTGCCTGTTTCTATAGGACCCGACGGAGCGTTTCAGTCTTTCAGGCCCTGGTGGTGTCCCGCTGTATCAGGCGGGGGAGGGCGGTGTAGGTCTGGATCAGCATGGTGGGGTCCTTGATGCGCTTGAGCAGGAAGTTTCCCGCCTGGACCCCAAGGCTGAACAGGTCGATGTCTATCACCGTGGGGTGGGGGTACAGAAGCGGGGAGTAGGGGTAGTCGTCAAAGGCGATGAGGGAGACCTCCTCAGGCACCTTAAGGTCGGCCTTTTTCACCGCCTGGAGGGCCCCGGCCATGATGAGGCTGTTGGTGCACACGATGCCGTCGGGGCGCTCCGGCAGCCCGAGCAGTTCCGTGACGGAACGGAAAATGTCCCTTATATCCGGCCTGTTGTAGGCGATATACGCCTCCGGTATGGCAAGGCTGTTCTTCTCCGCGGCGGCGAGAAAGCCCCGGAGCCGCTCCATGAATATCTTGTCCTGCTTCTGGCCGCCTATGATGGCGAGCCTCCGGCAGCCACGGGCCAGAAGATGCTCCACAGCCAGATTCGCGGAGAGGGTGTGGTTGGTGTCTATCCAGGACATGATGGAGGTGAACCCCGGCTCGCCGATGCAGATGTGGGGGTAATCCAGCCGGAGCATCAGCTTTTCCGTCTGGGGCGTGGCGAACGCGCAGTTGAGGATGATGCCGTCCGCCACTCGGCTGAGGACCGCCTCCTCCATGATCTTCTCCGGCTTTTTCCCGGCGGCGTCCAGATTCAGGAGGGACAGGCGGTAGCCCTTCCGGGACAGCTCGTGGCTGACGCCGCAGATGATGTCGAACATGTGGGGGTTCGCGTAGGGCAGGCCTTTATAAAACCGGTCCGCGTACAGGACCGTTTTGCTGGACCGCCTGGCCAGATTGGCGGCGGAGGCGTTGGGGGCGTAGTTCAGCCGTTCCATGACGGCCAGGACCTTCTCCCGTGTCTGCGGGGACACATACTGTTTATCGTTGATGACCTTGCTGACGGTGGCTGTGGAGACGCCCGCCTGGGCGGCGATATCCCGGATGGTGACCATGTCAGACCCCTCCTTTTTGATAAATCGTTTTCCTAATTTGTGTAATCGGACGAAGCGAATTTCATTGACATTGGTTTTTGTCGATGATATCATTTGGGTAAATTATACAAGAAATATCCGCATATTGCAAGAGCTGATTTGTTTATAGATAGTAAAACGTTTTATTATATCGCGCCTTCTCCGTTCCATTCTATCCACACAT
>CANRNA010000129.1 GCA_947631805.1 uncultured Oscillospiraceae bacterium
AGTGGCTGTAGTGCACGTCGCGCACGTCGAAGTTGGCCCGCTCCCGGCTCAGGCCGCCGGGGCCCAGGGCGGACATACGCCGCTTGTGGGTCAGCTCCGCCAGGGGGTTGGTCTGGTCCATGAACTGGCTCAGGGGGGAGGAGCCGAAGAACTCCTTGATGGCCGCGGACACGGGCCGGATATTGATCAGGCTCTGGGGGGTGATCACGTCCAGGTCCTGCAATGTCATCCGCTCCCGGATCACCCGCTCCATGCGGGCGAAGCCGATGCGGAACTGGTTTTGCAGCAGCTCGCCCACGCTGCGCACCCGCCGGTTGCCCAGGTGGTCGATGTCGTCGGCGTGGCCCACGCCCCTGGCCAGGCAGTTGAGGTAGTTGACGGAGGCGAACACGTCGTCCACCACGATGTGCTTGGGGATGAGCACGTCGATGTTCTCCGCCACCGCGTCCCGCAGGGCGGCCTCGTCGTCCCCGAACTGCTCCAGCAGCTGGCGCAGTACCAGCCAGCGCACGTTCTCCTTGATGCCCAGCTCCGCCGGGTCAAAGGGCACGAAGGCGTCCATGGGCACCATGCCGTTGCCGAACACACGGATGACCTCCCCGTGCTCGTTCTCCACCATGGCGTCCAGCAGGCCCCGGGCTCCCAGGGCCTCGGCCCGCTCCCGGGTCATCTTCTCCCCCGCCTCGGCCACGATCTCGCCGGTCTGCAGGTCGGCGATGGGGGCGGCCAGCTTGAAGCCCACGATGCGGCTCCACACGGCCAGCTTCTTGTTTATCTTGTACCGGCCTACGTTGGACAGCTCATACCGCCGTCTGTCGAAAAACAGCCCGTCCAGCATAGCCTCGCTCGTCTCCACCGTGGGGGGGTCGCCGGGGCGCAGCTTCCGGTATATCTCCAGAAGGGACTCCTCCCGGCTGTGGCAGGTGTCCCGCTCCAGGGTGCTGACGATGCGGGGGTCCTGGCCGAACACGGCCAGAAGCTGCTCGTCGGTGACCGCGCCCTCCTCCACGTCGGGCACGCAGGTCAGCCACGTATAGGGCTTCTCGGCGTCGTAGGCGCCCAGGGCCCGCAGCAGCCATGTCACCGGCAGCTTCCGGTTTTTGTCTATGCGCACATAGAAGATATCGTTGCCGTCGGTCTCGTACTCCAGCCACGCCCCGTGATAGGGGATGGTGGTGGCGCCGTAGAGCTCGGTACCGGCCTTGTCCTGGTGGGCGTCAAAATACACGCCGGGGGAGCGGACGATCTGGGAGACGATGACGCGCTCCGCGCCGTTGATGATAAAGGTGCCGCTCTCGGTCATCAGGGGGAAGTCCCCCATGAAGATCTCCTGCTCCTTGATCTCCTCCGTCTCCTTGTTGCGCAGACGGACGGACACCTTCAGAGGCGCGGCGTAGTTGGCGTCCCGGCTCTTGCACTCCTGGACGGAATACTTGGGCTTCTCGTCCATGGAGAAATCCACGAACGACAGCTCCAGATTCCCGGAGTAGTCCGTGACCGTGGCCACGTCCCGGAACACGTCGTGCAGGCCCTCCTCCAGAAACCACTTATAGGAGTTCTTCTGGATCTCCAGCAGGTTGGGCATGTCTTGGATCTCATCGACGCGGGCAAAGCTCTTTCGGAGCGTTTTGCCATAGTAGACTTCCTTCGGCATGAAATTCGATCACTCCTTCGGTAAATGATACGCCAGGCTAGGTTGTTACAATTTTGCGACCCTGTGTTGACTTTTTCTGTAGATGTGGTAAAATTGTGACGATAGAGGATGGGACTAAATGCCCATCTTTTGCGCATAGCATGTTATTCTATCATTTTAAAACCCGGCTTGTCAACACTAATTTTATGTTTTTTTCCGCGGCGGGGCAACTCGCCGCGTTTTTTCTCCGAGGAGGTCGCGTCTTGGACTATCGGGCCACCATCTTGCTGTACGCCGAGCTGCTGTTGGCGCTGTATCTGCTGTGGCGGGAGGGGCTTTTGCGCACCCGGTCTCAGCAGGCGGCGGTGTTCGCCCTGGTGCCTCTGGCCTTCGCCCTGCGGTACTGCTTTCTCACCTACGAGACCCTGGACTACCAGGACTGGCTGAAGGTGTGGATACAGTCCCTGCGGGACAACGGCCCCTGGAAGGGGCTGGGCCAGGAGATATGGAGCTGCAACTACAACGTGCCCTACCTCTATTTCCTGTCCCTATTCTCCGTCAGCGACATCTATGACCTGCTGCTGGTGAAGCTGCTGAGCATCTTCTTCGACGTGGTGCTGGCCTGGGGGGCCATGCGCCTGACGGGAGTGCTCTCCCCCAGTCCCGCCCGGAAGCTGACGGCGTTCATAGCGGTACTGTGGCTGCCCTCGGTCATTTTGAACGGCTCCCTTTGGGGCCAGTGCGACTGCATCTACGCCGCCTTCGCGGTGCTGGCGGTTTATCTGGTCCTGGACGGAAAGCCCGCCCTGAGCGTGGCGGCGGCGGCGCTGAGCGTGTCGTTCAAGCTCCAGGGCGTGTTCCTCCTCCCGGCCTATTTCCTGTTCCTCATCGCGGGAAAAATAAAGATACGGCACATCTTCGTCTTCCCCGCCGTGTACATCCTGTCCATACTGCCCGCGGTGCTGGCGGGCCGGGGCTTCTGGGAGCTTTTGACGCTGTATGTGCGCAACACCGGCTCCATCGGCAGCGGCCTGAACTACAACGCCTCCTCCCTGTATGCCCTGCTCAATTTCGACAGCCTGGAGAACACGACAGCCGCCAGGGTGGGCATCGTGCTGACGTTCTTCTTCTGCTGCGGGCTGTACGTGTGGCTCACCATCCGGGTGAAGGGGCTGACGGACCGGGCCCTGTTCGGCGCGGTGCTGCTGTTTTGCATCGGGGTACCCTTCCTTCTGCCCCACATGCACGACCGCTACTTCTTCATGGCGGACGTGCTCACCGTGGTGGCGGCCGTCGTCTGCCTGCCCATGGCCCTGGGGGCCCTGGCGGTGAACTTCGGCTCCCTGCTGGGCTACCACGCCTATTTGAAGATGCGCTATCTCCTCCCCATGCGCTACGGGGCCGCCGCCATGCTGTTCGCCCTGGCCGCTGCCGGGGTCTTCACCGCCCTGAGCCTGGGAAAAGAGGACCTGCCCGCCCCCGGAGAGTGAGGGTGTCAAGCCAATAAATACCCACCGCCTGTATGTCAAGCATACAGGCGGCAATTTTATTTACCGTTCTCTTTTCAATCGTCTGCCACGGCGGGGACGGGCATGGTCCTTCCGGTGGCGGCCCTGGGCCGCGGCCACGGCGGAGGCCAGCTCCTCGGCCCGCTGCTTGCTCAGAGCGGCCTGGGTCAGCTCCAGCTGCTTCATAAGCTCCTCTTGGAACCGGTCCGCCGCCGGGATGTGGGCGAACTCAAAAAGGCTCCCCGCCGTGCTGATGGCCACGGTGCCCCGGCCTGTGATCCTGCCCAGAGGGTTCTGCTCGATGTACACGCCCCCCACCTTGTCTAAAGGCACGTTCAGCACACGGGTGACGAGCACCCCCGTCTCCCCGAACACGCGCCTGTCCGTCAGCACCAGGCGGCAGGCCAGCCGCTGGGCGAAAAAGTGCAGGCTCCACACCCCCAGCGCCGCCAGCACGCACATATACAGCACGCCCCGGCGATACTTCCACCAGTCCCAAACCAGGACGCAATAGGCCGCCGTCCACAGCACCGGCACCACATAGCTGCGCCAGCTGGAACGGGCCTCCATGATGACCCGCTCTCCCTCGGCCAGGTCTTCCCACCGCTTCATCTTTCCCAACGCCTCTCTGTCTCAGCCCTTTTTGGTCCAGCTGGCCAGCTTGTCCGCCAGGGAGTTGACCTGTCCGGCAAAGCGGCTCAGCTCCTTGTTGGGTATCTCCCGGCAGGCCCTGGCCATATCCGTCAGGCGCTGGCAGGCCGTCATGAGCGAGCCGAACACGCCGTCGTTCCGGGCCTGCTTGGAGGTCTTCTTCACCACGGGGATGCCCTCGGGCGCCTCCACCGCCCTGCAGGCCGCCAGGTCGAACACCGTGCCGGAATAGGGGGCCATGGTGTTCAGCCCGTGCTCGTCGTGGAGGCAGGCGGCGTAGCTGGCGCAGGTCTCGTCCTCCCCGTGGTTGACGAACACCATTTTGGGCTTGCGCTCAAAGGCACTTATCCACCGGATGAGGCCGTTTTTGTCCGCGTGGCCGCTCTTGCCGGGGAAGAAGCATATCTCGGCCTCCACGGCCACCTCCTCGCCGAAGAGGCTTATCTTCCTCGCCCCGTCCAGCAGGGTCCGGCCCGTGGTGCCCGCGGCCTGATAGCCCACGAACAGCACCGTGCACTCATGCCGCCACAGGTTGTGCTTCAGGTGGTGGCGGATGCGCCCGGCCTCGCACATGCCGCTGGCGGAGATGATGACCTTCGGGGTCTTGTCAAAGTTTATCTGCTTGGACTCCTCGCTGGACACGGACACGTTCAGCCCAGGGAACACCAGCGGGTTCACCCCCGCGTCCAGAAGGGCCTGGGTCTCCGGGTCAAAGTAGACCCGGTCGCACTGCAGGAAGATACCCGTGGCCTCGTTGGCCAGGGGGCTGTCCACGTACACGGGAAAGTCCCCATGGCCGGTGACCAGGCCCTGCAGCTTTATCTCCCGGATGAAGTACAGCAGCTCCTGGGTCCTGCCCACCGCGAAGGAGGGTATCACCAGATTCCCGCCCCGGTCCAGGGTCCGCTGGATGACGTCCGCCAGGAACTGGACGTTGTTCACGTCCGCCTTCTGGTGCAGCCGGTCGCCGTAGGTGGACTCCGTGACCACATAATCCGCCTCCGTGATGTACTGGGGATCGTTGATGATGGGCTGGTCCAGGTTGCCGATGTCCCCGCTGAACACCACCTTTTCCGTCCGGCCGCCCTCGGTCAGCCACACCTCGATGCTGGCCGAGCCCATCAGGTGGCCCGCGTCGACAAAGCGGATGACCACGTTTTCCGAGATGTGCACCTGCTGGCCGTAATCGCACGGCCGCAGGTGGGATATGGCCGCCTCCGCGTCGTCCATGGTGTACACAGGCTCCACCGGAGGGCCTCCTGCCCGCTTGGACTTGCGGCTCTTCCACTCCGCGTCCGACTGCTGGATGTGGGCGCAGTCGCGCAGCATGATCTCGCACAGGTGGCAGGTGGCTGCCGTGGCATAGATGGGCCCGGAGTAGCCGTTTTTCACCAGCAGGGGCAGATTGCCCGAGTGGTCGATGTGGGCGTGGGTCAGCAGCACAAAGTCTATGTTCCCCGCCTGGACGGGTATCTGCTGGTTGACGAACACGTCCGTCCCCTGCTCCATGCCGCAGTCCACCAGGCCGTAGACCCCGCCTATCTCAATGAGCGTACAGCTTCCCGTCACCTCATGGGTGGCGCCTAAAAATGTGAGCTTCATTTCGGTCATCCACTCCTTTTATATTCTTGGGTCCATTATAACATATAAAACATATAATTTCCAATCCTCCAACAGGAAT
>CANRNA010000130.1 GCA_947631805.1 uncultured Oscillospiraceae bacterium
CTTCCGGCGGATGAGCTCCGTGCCGCCCAGCATGTTGCTCCACTGGTCGTTGCCGCCGAACTGCATATTGCAGCCCATGGTCTTGAACAGATGGTAGAAGTCGTAGGACTGCATGATCATATAGTTGAACTCCAGGAAGGAGAGGCCCTTCTCCATCCGCTGCTTGTAGCACTCGGCCCGGAGCATGTTGTTCACGGAAAAGCAGGCGCCCACCTCCCGCAGCAGGTCCACATAGTTCAGGTCCAGCAGCCAGTCGGCGTTGTTGACCATCATGGCCTGGCCGGGGCCCTCGCCGAAGTCGATGAACCGCTCCATCTGCTTTTTGAAGCACTGGGCGTTGTGGCCGATGGTCTCCTTCGTCAGCATCTTGCGCATATCGGTCCGGCCGGATGGGTCGCCTATCATGGTGGTGCCCCCGCCGATGAGGGCGACGGGGCGGTTTCCTGCCTGCTGCAGGCGCTTCATGAACGTCAGCGTCACGAAGTGCCCGGCGGTCAGGCTGTCCGCCGTGCAGTCGAAGCCGATGTAAAAGGTGGCCTTGCCCTCGTTGATAAGGTCTTTGATCTTGTCCTCGTCCGTCACCTGGGCGATGAGCCCCCGGGCGGTCAGTTCGTCATACAGGGTCATTTTTCGTTCTCCTCAAACCTTTTATGTTTCCATCCCTCCGCCGCCGCAAGCAGCTCTCCGGCGGAGGCGGTGGTCGTTTCCGTGATGCTGTCCCCGCCGATGAGCCGGGCTATCTCCCGGCGTCTCCCGGCCTGGTCCAGCTCGTTGACGGTGGTATAGGTCCGTCCGGCCCGCTCGCTTTTCTCGATGAGATACTGGCTGTCGGCCATGGCGGCTATCTGGGGCAGGTGGCTGACGCACAGCACCTGCCGGTATCGGGCGGTCTGGGCAAGCTTCTCCCCCACCCGACTGGCCGCCACGCCGGACACGCCTGTGTCTATCTCGTCGAACACCGCCGTGGGCACCGGGTCGTTTTGCCCGAACACGGTCTTCATGGCCAGCATGATCCGGCTCAGCTCCCCGCCGGAGGCGATCTTGGCGATACGGCCGGGCTCCTGGCCCGCGTTGGCGCTCATGAGAAAGCACACCTCGTCCGCCCCCCTGGGCCCGAACCCCGGCTCCCCGGCCAGAGGCGCTATATCCGTGACGAACCGCACCGACGGCATGGACAGGGCCTTCAGCTCTCCCTCCACCCGTCCGGCCAGCTCCCCCGCCGCCCGGCGGCGGGCGGCCGTGAGAGCAGCGGCGGCCTTCCGGCACGTCTTTTCCAGCTCCCGGCGCTTTTCCCGGAGCCTCTCCAATGCCGCGTCCCCGTCCCCTATCTCCGCCAGGCGGGCGGCGGACTGGTCGTAGAGCTCTATGAGGGCCGCCTCGTCCACGGCGGAGAACTTCTTTTCCAGCCGCCGGAGCTGGGCGAGCCTGCCCTCCACCCGGTCGAATTCCTCCGGGGAGAAGTCCAGACTGTCCCACACGTCCCGGACGAGCTCCGCCGCGTCCTGGAGCAGGGCCGACGCCTGGAGCAGCGCCTCGTCCGCCTGGGCCAGCCCGGCGCTCCAGCCCTTGGCACGGGCAAGACTGCCCCTGGCCTGGCCCACCAGGTCCAGGGCGGCCCCCTCGTCCCCGCGCAGGGCGCCGAAGGCCCCTTCGGCGGCCTCCCGGAGCTTTTCCCCGTTTCGCAGCAGGGCCGAGCGGCTCTCCAGCTCCTCCTCCTCACCGGCCCGGAGCTGGGCCTTCTCCAGCTCCTGGACCCGGTAGGTCAGGCTCTCCGCCAGACGGCGGCGGGTCTCGTCGTCCATGGTCAGGCGCTTTATCTCCCGCTCGTTGTCCAGATACGCCCGGTAGACCGCCCCGTAAGCGGCCAGCTCCGCCCCGTCGTCGGCGAAGGCGTCCAGGTAGTCCAGATGGCGGCTCTCGTCCAAAAGCTGGCGGCCGTCGTTCTGCCCGTGGATATCCACCAGCAGCGCCCCCAGCTGGCGGAGCTGTCCCACCGTCACCGGCACGCCGTTGACCCGGCAGCCGCCCCGGCCGTCGGCTGACACGGAGCGCTGGACGATGAGCGTTCCGTCCTCCGGCTCCACGCCGTTTTCCGCGCACCAATCCGCCGCCCGGTCCGCGTCGAACACAGCCGCGGCCAGGCACCTGTCCGCCCCGGAGCGCACCAGCTCCCGGCTGGTCCGTCCCCCGGTGACGGCGTACAGGGCATCGATGATGATGGATTTTCCCGCGCCGGTCTCGCCGGTCAGCACGTTCAGTCCTTCCCGGAACTCCACGTCTGCCCGCTCCACCACCGCGATATTCTCGATGTGGAGACTTCTGAGCATGGTCCCGCGCCCCTTTACCGCCTGTAGGCCCGGCGGAGCTGGGCGCACAGCCGCTCGGCGGCGGCGGCGTTGCGCAGCACCACGATGCCCGTGTCGTCGCCCGCCACGGAGCCCAGCACCGCGTCCTCCCCCATGGCGTCCACCGCCCCGCAGACGGCGGAGGCCAGGCCCGGCAGGGTCTTGACCACCACGGTGTGCAGGGCGTGGTCAAAGCCGATGCAGCCCTCCCGGAATATCTCCTCCAGGCGGCGGGCCGCCTCGCTGGCCTCGTCCTGGGCGGCGGGGGCGTAGCGATAGCGCCCCTCCGGCCCGATCTCCTTGACCAGCCGCAGCTCCTTGATGTCCCTGGATACGGTGGCCTGGGTGCTCTTCACCCCACGGGCCTGGAGCGCCTGAAGCATCTGGCCCTGGGTCTCGATGTCCTCCTGGCTGATGATGTCCAGGATGACGCTCTGTCTGGATGTTTTCATGCTCTCTCCCCCAATTTTTCAAATGCTGTCTCATAAAAGCTCTTGGTGCCCAGGTCGGCTATGAGCAGCCTGTGGGCGGACTTTGTGACGATGACGGCGTCCCCGTCCAGCAGGTCCGTCAGCCCCCGGCCGTCCACGCTCAGCACGCACCGCCTGCCCTCTCCCACGTCGGCGGGCAGCACCGTCACGGTCCTCTCCGGGCTCAGCACGAAGGACCGGGCCGCCAGGATGTGGGCGCATACGGGCGTCAGCACGATGGCCTCCGCTCCCGGCTCCACCAGCGGCCCGCCCGCCGCCAGGGAGTAGGCCGTGGACCCGGTGGGTGAGGACAGTATCAGCCCATCCCCGGACAGGGACACGATCCGGTGCCCGTCCCCCAGGGCCGTGAGGTGGACGCTCTGGACGATGCCGGATATGACCGCGTCGTTCAGGGCAGTGTCGAAGAACACCCGCTGGCCCTCCCGGCGCACCTCCACGTCCAGCATCATCCGGGGCACCAGCCCGAACTGGCCCGCCGCCGCCCGGCGCAGGAGCTCCGCGTTGTCCCGGTCCAGCTCCGTCAAAAAGCCCGTGTGGCCCAGATTGACCCCCACCAGGGGCACCTCGTGGACCATCACCTGGGGCGCGATGCGCAGTATGGTCCCGTCTCCCCCCAGTGTCACCAGAAGGTCCGCCCACTCCAGGGCCTGGTCCAGACCGCAGACGGGCATGGGCGGCACATAGTCCGGCCCGCCGCACACGGGACTGACCACCACCCGGCGGCCGTCCGCCGCCAGCATATCCCGCACACGGGAGGTGAAGGCCAATCCCTCGTCCCGCTGGACGTTGGGACAAAGTACGATCTTTCTCATCTCAACCGCTCCTTCCGGCGTTTATCCTTCCAGGCACCGGTGGGACTGCTCCACCACGGCGGCGCAGTCCGCCTCCAGAGCCGGTCCCTGCCGTGACAGCCACGCCAGATACTCAATGTTCCCCTCCGGGCCCCGCACAGGGGAAAAGGTCAGTCCCCGCAGGAAAAAGCCCAGCTCCCCGGCGCTGTGGACGAACTGCTCCAGCACCTCCCGGTGGACCGCCGGGTCCCGGACGACCCCCTTTTTGCCCACCTTCTCCCGGCCCGCCTCGAACTGGGGCTTGACCAGGCACACCGCCTGGCCGTCGGGCTTCAGAAGCTCTCTCACCGCCGGGAGCACCAGGCGCAGGGAGATGAAGGACATGTCCATCACCGCCATATCCATGGGTCCGGGGAACATGTCGGCCGTCAGGTTCCGGGCGTTCAGGCGCTCCATCACCGTGACGCGCGTATCGCTCCGCAGGCTCCAGGCCAGCTGGCCGTAGCCCACGTCCACGGCGTAGACGTGCTCCGCGCCCCGCTGGAGCAGGCAGTCGGTGAAGCCCCCGGTGGAGGCCCCGCAGTCCACGCAGACGAGCCCCGCCGGGTCGATGGCAAAGGTGTCCAGGGCCTTTTCCAGCTTCAGCCCGCCCCGGCTCACGTAGGGGAGCTTCTCCCCCTTCACCGTGATCTGGGCCTGGGCCGTCACCGGGGCGCCGGGCTTTGTCTGCTTCTGGCCGTCCACCGAGACGCTCCCGGCCATGATGAGGGCCTTGGCCCGTTCCCGGCTCTGGGCAAGGCCCAGGTCGAACACCCGCTGATCAAGCCGTATCTTTTCCATGAACCATCTCCATAACGGCCCTCGCAAGAGAGCCGTTGTCCAATCCCGTCTTCCGGCGCAGGGCGGCCGGGTCCCCATGCTCCAGGATGCCGTCCCCCAGATTCACGAGCTTTGCCGCCCGCAGCGCTACGCCCGCCTGCTCCGCCGCCGCCAGCAGCTGCCGCCCCACGCACCCGGCGGCGCAGACCTCCTCCGCCACCAGCAGCGCCCCGGTCCTGCGCACCGAGGCGAGCACGGTCTCCGTATCCAGGGGCGAGAGCACGTTCAGCTTGATGACTTCGGGCTCGATATGTCCGCTTCTGAGCATCCTGGCGGCCGTCATGGCTTCGTTGAGCTCCGTGCCGTAGGAGACGATGGTGACGTCCCCGCCGTTTGGCATGACCGCCTTGGCCGCCGCGTCGGAGGTGTCCCCCAAAAACAGGCCCTCTCCTCCCCTGGGATAGCGCACCGCCACGGGCCCCGTATCCTCCAGCACCGCCTTCCGCAGCATGCTCCGCAGCTCCGCGAAGTTGGCCGGGGCGTATATCTTCATGCCCGGCACGGTGGAGAGGTACGCCACGTCGAACAGCCCCTGGTGGGTCTCCCCGTCCCGGCCCACGATACCGGCCCTGTCCACGGCGAACACCACGTGCAGCCCCATGAGGGCCACGTCGTGGATGAGCATGTCGTAGCCGCGCTGCAAAAAGGTGGAGTACACCGCGAACACCGGCTTGAGCCCCTGGGCGGCCATGCCCGCGGCCATGGCGCAGGCGTGCTCCTCGGCGATGCCCACGTCGAAAAATCGCTCAGGATACGCCTCCTGGAAGCCGATGAGGCCCGTGCCCTCCTTCATGGCGGCGGTGATAGCCACCACGGACTTGTCCTCCCCGGCAAGCTCCGTCAGGGTCCGGCCGAACACCGAGGAGAAGTCCTCCCCCGTATACTTGGGCACGCCGCTCTTCACGTCGAACGCCCCCACCCCGTGGAACGCCTCCGGGGCCATTTCCGCCGGGGGATA
>CANRNA010000131.1 GCA_947631805.1 uncultured Oscillospiraceae bacterium
GGGGTCGTCCGCTGCCGGGCACGGGGCCGCTTTCGCCTGGACGAGCTCACCCCCCTGGTGGGGGACCGGGTGGAGGTGGAGCTGTCCGGCGACGAGGGCACCGTCACAAGGATACTGCCCAGAAAAAACGCTTTCCGCCGCCCGGCGGTGGCGAACGTGGACTATCTGGTGATGCTCCTGTCGGCGGCGTTGCCGGTGACGGACCCCTATCTGGCCGACCGGATAACGGTCCGGTGCGAGAAAAACGGCTGCGGCGTGATGCTCGTCATCAATAAGTGCGACTTAGACCCGGCGGAGGCGCTCACGGAGATATTCGCCAGCACCGGCTACCCGGTCTTTCAGGTCAGCGCCGTGACCGGCCAGGGGATAGACACCCTGCGGCAGGCGATGGCGGGGAAGATATGCTGCCTCACCGGCAACTCCGGCGTGGGCAAGAGCAGCCTCATCAACGCCCTGGCCCCGGGCCTTGCCATCCCCACGGGCCAGGTGAGCCAAAAGCTGGGCCGGGGCAGGCACACCACCCGGCATGTGGAGCTTTTCGACATCGGCGGCGGGACCCTCCTGGGGGACACCCCCGGCTTCGCCTCCTTCGGCGACGAGGGAGAGGCCCCCATTTTGCCGGAGGAGCTTGCCGGGCTGTTCCCGGAATTCGCCCCCTGTCTGGGCAGGTGCCGATTTGACGACTGTACCCACCGGTCGGAGCCGGGATGCGCTGTGCGCCGGGGGTCGGAGACGGGCGCCATCCACCCCAGCCGGTACGGCTCCTATCTGCGGCTGTACGCCGAGGCCGCCAGGCTCAACCGCTGGGAGATAACCACATAGAACACTTCACACGCCTTCCGTCATACAATGGACGGGAGGCGTTGCTGTATGCGAAGACGAGGGAGAAGAGGGAGCGTGTGCGGCGCGGCGGCGGTGACGGTGGGCTCGCTCATCCTGCTGGCGCTCATCCTGCCCACCTGGTTTTGGTGGCTGGTGTGCGGCGGGCTGCTTGTCTGGGGCGGTGTGTGGCTGATGCGCTGCTGACAAAGCATAAATCCCTTCGGGGGCGCATACCCTTGCATAGAAAATCATGCAAGGAGCGAGCGCAGTATGGATACAGCCCTCAAAAAGAATATATACGAGCACCTGGCCCCGGTGTGGACCGGGTCCTTCAGCCGGGACTTCACCACCGAGAGCATCGTGCCCGACGCCATGCCGGACGTGGCCTCGGTGGTGGACGCGGAGGGAATCGTCACTTTGCGGAGCAAGGAGACGGAGGCGGGGGCCGTTACCCTGGCCGCCTCCGTCAGCGCGTCAGTGATGTATATGCCCGAGGGGGACGGCCCCATGCAGAGCCTGTCGGTTACGGTGCCGGTGGAGCTGCGGGCGGACGCGCCGGGGGCGGACACGGACTGCCGGACGGTGGCCCGTCTCCGCGTCCGGGCCCTGGACGCCAGGACCGTCAACTCCCGGAAGCTGTCCGTCCGGGTGGACGTGGACTGGGACATAGCCGTCTATCAGAAGCGGAGCCTGGAGTTGGCGGCCGCCCTGGAGCAGGACGACGGCTCTGTCCACATCCTGCCTCGGTCCGCCCCCATGGTCACGGTGGCGGACGTGCGGGAGAAGACCTTCGTGGTGACGGATGAGTATCAGCTCCCGGCGGGCTGCGCCGGGGCGGAGCGGATACTGAGCCAGCGGGCGGAGGCCGTGGTGGAGGACGTGAAGTACGTCAGCGGCAAGGTGGTCTTCCGGGGCCGGATACGGGCCGGGCTCATCTTTGTCGGGCGGGAGGACGGCCGGATATACGCCGGGCGGTATGAGACGGAGTTCTCCCAGATCATGGAGGTGGACGCGGCGGCCCCCGAGGCCAGCGCGGAGACGACCCTGATGTTCACCGGCGCCTATTTCGACCTGCCTGACAGGGCCGACGAGAACGGCCGGGTGACGGCGGAGCTGCACCTGGTGGCCCAGACGGTCTGCCGCCAGAGCGGCGAGGCGGATTACATCGCGGACGCCTACAGCAACCGGACGGCCCTCATTGCCCAGACGGAGCAGGTGACCCTGGTCAGCTCTGTGCGGCCGGTATTCATGCGCCAGACCGTCACCGGCAGCGCCGAGCTCATGGGCGGGCCGGGAGAGGTGCTGAGCGTGTCCGCCGCCGTGGGCGGCGTCACGGTGGAGGGAGAGACGGTGAAGACCGCCGTGGGCATCCGGGCCGTCATTGGCCTGGAGGGGGGCGGCTATACCACCGCCCGGTGCCGTCTGACGGCGGAGTTCACCACCGACATCCCCGCCGGGACGGAGCTGAAAAACGTGACCGTCACCGCGCAGGACGTGTTCTGCGCCGCGGCGGGAGGGGGGCTGGACGTGCGGGCCGCCCTGCAGATGGAGGCCGTCGCCGTCACCAAAACGGCCCTCAGCGCCGTGACGGCGCTTTCCGAGGACGCCGAGGCCTGGGCCGATATGCCCGCCGCGCCCTCTATCACCCTGGCCCGTGTGGAGCCGGGGGCGGATATGTGGGCCGTGGCCAAGCGCTACCGGTCCACGGTGGAGGCCATCGCCGCGGCAAACGAGGGCCGGGAGGCGGGACTTCTTTTAATTCCGAAGGCAAGATGACGCCAGACGGTTGATATTGGGAAGATTTTGTGCTACAATGACCTGTAACGTAACGATACAGGGGGATAATCACCATGTCCGGACATTCCAAGTGGCACAACATACAAAAGACAAAGGGCGCGGCTGACGCCAAGAGAGCCCAGGCATTCACCAAGATCGCCCGCGAGATCATCGTGGCGGTGAAGGAGGGGGGCAGCGGCGACCCGAAGAACAACATGCGCCTGGCCGCCGTCATCACCAAGGCCAAGGCGGCCAATATGCCCAACGACAACATCAAGCGCACCATCGACAAGGCCCTTGGCAGCGGCGACACCTCCAGCTTCGAGTCCGTCACCTACGAGGGCTACGGCCCCAGCGGCGTGGCCGTCATCGTGGAGGCTATGACCGACAACCGCAACCGCACCGCCAGCGAGGTGCGCCACTGCTTCGACAAGTACAACGGCAACCTGGGCCCCACCAACTGCGTCAGCTGGTCCTTTGACCGGAAGGGCGTCATCGTGGTGGACAACGAGGACGGGGACCTGGACGAGGACACGGTCCTGATGGACGCCATGGAGGCGGGTGCCGCCGACATGGAGACGGAGGAGGGCGTGTTCACCCTCTACACCGCCCCGGAGGACGTGACCGCCGTGGCCGATTACATGACCGCCCACGGCTACAAGCTGGACTCCGCCCAGGAGGAGATGGTGCCCCAGTCCTACGTGACCCTCACCGCGGAGGGGGACAGGAAAAACATGCAGAAGATGCTGGACGTGTTCGAGGACAACGACGACGTGCAGAACGTCTGGCACAACTGGGAGAATATGGACGACTGAGAGGTATGGTGAGCTGTCCGAATGGCCGCGGGCATGAGCCGAAAGGCTGTGCGTGAGGAAAGTCCGGGCTCCATAGGGCAAGGATAACGGGTAACGCCCGCCGATGGCGACATCAGGACAAGTGCAACAGAAACAGACCGCCGCGCTTTTGCGCGGTAAGGGTGGAAAGGCGGTGTAAGAGACCACCCGGCGCTCTGGCGACAGTGCGCCGCTGTAAACTCTATCCGGAGCAACACCGTGGAGGGGAACATGACCGGCCCGGTCTCCCCGGGGAGGTGGCTGGAGCGTGACGGCAACGTCCCGCCTAGATAGATGGCCATTTTTAACAGGATCCGGCTTACAGGACAACTCACATCCCATATCAAAAAGAGACAGGATTCGCTCCTGTCTCTTTATTGCATACCGGGGCATTTTCAGCAAATTGTAGTTATTCGTTTCTTGTATGCCACAACATATTGCGGTATACTATGTTCGGTTATAAGGAGGAAATCGCCTTGACCCTGAAAGAATACTTATCCGGCCTTGTGGGAAAGCGCGTTGCCGTTGTGGGCGCGGGACTCTCCAACAGGCCCCTGATCGGCCTGCTGGCGGACGCCGGTGTGGACACCACGGTATACGACCGGTCCGACCGGGACGCCCTGGGGGCCTTTTACGACGCCTCCAGCGCCCAGGGCGTGCGCTTTAGCCTGGGGACGAACTATCTGGATGGCCTGGAGGGGGATGTGATCTTCCGCACCCCCAGCTTCCTGCCCACCCAGCCCGCCCTGGAGCGGGCGGCGCGCCAGGGGGCGGAGGTGACGAGCGAGATGGAGGTATTCCTCCGGCTGTGCCCCTGCCCGGTGACGGCCGTCACCGGCTCCGACGGCAAGACCACCACCACCACGGTCATCGCCCGGCTGCTGGAGGCCGCTGGGCAGAAGGTCTGGCTGGGGGGGAACATCGGCCGCCCGCTGCTGGCGGACGTGGACAGCATCGCCCCCGGCGACGCCGCCGTGCTGGAGCTGAGCTCCTTTCAGCTCCACAGCATGCGCTGCGCCCCCGAGAGGGCGGTCATCACCAACATCGCCCCCAATCACTTGGACATCCACCGGGATTACCAGGACTATATCGACGCGAAAAAGCAGATATTCCGCCATCAGAGGCCGACCGGGCGGCTGGTGCTGAACCGGGACAACCCTGTCACGGCTGCCTGCGCCGCCGAGGCACGCTGTCCCGTGGTCTGGTTCAGCCGCCGGGAAAAGGTCCCCCAGGGGGTGTATCTGGACGGCGACGGGGTGATACGCGCCGCCTTCGACGGCGAGGAGACGGACATACTGCCCGCCGGGGAGATACGGGTGCCCGGTATGCACAACGTGGAGAACATGATGACGGCCTTCGCCGCCCTGTGGGGGACCGTTTCCCCTGCCATCATGGCCGACACGGCCAGGTCGTTCCAGGGGGTGGCCCACCGTCTGGAGACGGTCCGGGTGCTCCGGGGGGTCACGTATATCAACGACTCCATCGCCTCCAGCCCGGACAGGACCAGGGCGGGACTGGCCTGCTTTGACAAAAAGGTCATCCTCATCGCCGGAGGCAAGGACAAGGGCGTGCCCTTTAACAGCCTGGGCCCGGCGATATGTCAGAAGGTGAAGCGGCTCTATCTCACCGGCCTGACGGCGGATAAGATACGTCAGGCGGTGGTGAGCGCTCCCCAGTACGTCCCCGGTGCCCCGGAGATATATATGATAGATGATTTCACCGAGGCGGTCATGGCGGCGGCCCATAGCGCCGGGGAGGGGGACACGGTCCTTCTCAGCCCGGCCAGCACCTCCTTTGACCGGTTCAAAAACTTCGAGGAGCGGGGAGACCTGTTCCGGCACATCATAGAGAGATTGGAGTGATATACCATGGAACTTGCGGAGCTGACAAAATGCCTGTGCGGCTTGAGCGGCCCCTCCGGCTTCGAGGAGCCGGTGCGCCAGTACGCCGCGTCCTATCTCCACCCCACGGGGGCGGAGATATCCACCGACCCCCTGGGGAACATGATCGCCGTCAAGCGCTGCGGCC
>CANRNA010000132.1 GCA_947631805.1 uncultured Oscillospiraceae bacterium
ATGGGCTCATATTCGCCGGTCTCGGCGTTGAGGACCTGCACGTCCTTGACCTTGTAGTCGCCGCTGACGCCGGTGAACACGCCCTTCTCGTCCTGGGTCACGGTGGACTCCACGGAGGAGTCGATGGTGTACTTAGCGCCGGAGACATGCAGGAAGCCGCCGATCTCCTCGCCGGTGCCAACGCCCCGGGCGCCCCACTCAAGAGCGTCGATGATCTGCTGGCCGGTGACCTCGATAAGGCAGGCCACGTTGCCGAAGGTGTGCATGTTCTTGCAGGTCAGGTAGCTGATGTCGCCGGTCAGGGCCTCGTTGCGGATGCCGCCGCCGTTCATGATGGCCACGTCAACATGGTGGCCCTCTACCTGGGTGGTCTCGCTGAACAGATAGTACAGCGCGTCGGCCGCGAAGTCGCCGGAGTTGGTCTCCTGGCTGCGGACGAGACGGGTGCCGTCCTCGGCGTAGTTGTTCAGCACGTCCTCGGTGGTGCCGATGACCTCGCCCAGCTCCTCGTTGATCTGGGCGATCCAGCCGCTCTGGCAGGCCTGCACGGCGGGCTCCAGGGCGTCGGCGGTCAGCTCACCGGCGAACAGAGCGGGCACGTACTGGTCATAGAGCTTGGCCTTGATCTGCTCGGCGGAGAGCAGCTCGGTGGAGATGGTGCCGTCGGGGGCGATGGTCATCTGGCCCAGGGCGTTGAAGTAAGAGCCGGTCTGGGTGAGGATGACGGTGTTGCCGTCGGCGTCGGCGACCTCCTCCATGGGAACGGTGGAGTGGGAGTGGCCATCGATGAAGGCGTCAAGGCCGGTGGTGTTGGCGATGACTTCCTTGCTGGTCCAGGGGGCGGAGGCCTCGTCGATGCCCAGGTGGCCCAGGGCGATGACTATGTCGGCCTCGGCGGAGGCGGCGTCGATGGTCTCCTGCACGGTCTGGTACAGGTCGGAGCCGTCATCGCCACCGGCGATGCCGTAGATGTAGTTGCCGTCCTCGTCCTGGAAGTAGGCGGGAGTGGACTTGGTGAAGGACTCGGGGGTGGTGATGCCGATGATGGCGATCTTCTGCCCGCCGATGTCAAAGACCTTGTAGGCGTCCAGCACGTTCTCGCCCTTCACGCCGTCCTCTTCATGGTAGAAGTTGCAGGACACGTAGGGGAACTGGGCCCACTCGATGGCGTTCATGGCGCCCTCCATGCCGTAGTCGAACTCGTGGTTGCCCAGGGTGGCCAGGTCATAACCGGCCAGGTTCATCAGGTCGATGATGGTCTTGCCCTTGTCCATGGAGCCGTAAGCGGTGCCCTGGACATGGTCGCCCGCGTCCACCAGCAGCACGTTGTCAAGGGTGTCCCGGTACTGGGCGGCGACGGTGTAGTTGAGGTCCTTGTCGATGTAGGTATGTACATCGTTGGTGTAGAGGATGGTGACGGTCTCGGCCTCGCCGTCGGCGAAGGCGGCCGTGCCCAGGCTCAGCACCATGGCAAGGACCAGCAGCAGGGAAAAGAGCTTCTTCATGGGTTGTCCTCCTTTAAAGTGAAAAAGTATATGTTGGGGAACGCTTTTCTTCATTATAACAAGATGTAGTATGCTTGTCAAAGCAAATACGAGCAGATTACAGAATTTGCCTTTTTGTCAAAATTTTTGGTTGTTATGGTAATCGGGAAAGTATTTTTCAACAAACGGCACCTGCTCCACGGTGAAAATGCGGCCCCGGAGGTATTCCAGGGGCCCCCCGTCGGAGGTGAAATCGAACCCGAGCCGCCAGCTCCACAAGAGCTGCCTGTCCTCCCCGTAGCGCCGGTTGCACTTTTCCCGGCCGTATTTCCCGTCCCCCAGCAGGGGCCAGCCCGCGTGGGCCATCTGGACCCGTATCTGGTGGGTGCGGCCGGTGTGGAGGCGGCAGGTGACGAGGCTCAGGCCCTCCCGGCTGGCCAGGAGGCGGTAATCCGTCACGGCCAGGCTGGTCCCCGGCTCCTGGCGGGGCTTGACGTAGACCTGGTTTTTCACCGCGTCCTTGAAAAGCCACCCCTCCAGCCGCCCCTGGGGGGGGCGGGGGGCGCCCAGGCACACGCACAGATATTCCTTCGTCACCTCACGGGCCCGTATCTTCTCGCCCATGACCCGCAGGGCGGGGGCGTTTTTCGCGGCGATGACGATGCCGCCGGTGCCCCGGTCGATGCGGTTGCACAGGGCGGGGGCGAAGCTGTTCTCCGCCGCCGGGTCCCACTGGCCCAGCTGATAGGCCCGTGCCTGGATGCGGGCCACCAGGCTGCGGGGGTCCCAGCCCCCGGCGGCGTGGCACAGCACGCCGGGCCGCTTGTTCACCAGCAGGATATTCTCGTCCTCATAGACGATGTCCAGGTCGGGCCGGAGGGCGGCCAGGGCCCTGTCCGTCTCCCGGACGGAGGCGGTGAAAAACTCCTCCGGCACATACAGGCGCACGGTATCCCCCTCCGCCAGGCGGACGTCGGGCCGGGCCCAATGACCGTTGACCTTTATGTCCTTGCGGCGGAAGTGCTTTTGCAGCAGGGAGGAGGGGATGGACGGGGCTATTTTGGCGGCAAATCGGTCCAGCCGCTGGCCCGCGTCGTTTTTCGTGACGGTGAACTCTCTCATGGGAGGCAGTATAACATGAAAAAAATTGATTGACAACGGGGATATATTAAATTATAATATCCGGGCGACTATATGAGGTTTGTCACGATGTTTTTAGACCTGCACGAGATCATCGAGGTACCGGGGGGACAGGTCCCCTTTCGGTGCGAGCTGGACCAGGAGAGGCTGAGCTTCCCCACGCTGGAGGCGTTCCGGGGGCCGGTGACGGCCGAGGGAATGGTGAAAAATACCGCCGGGGTGCTGACGCTCACCGCCGATGTGAAGGCGGACATGCTGGTACGCTGTGACCGGTGCGGCAAGCCCTTTTCCCTGTGTCTTGCCCCCCGCTTCACCGCCGTTTTGCAGGCGGACGCGGAGGACATGGACAGCGAAAACGTCTTCCCCCTGGATGGGGACGGCGTGGACGTGAGCGACGTGGCGGAGACCTGCTTCATCCTGGACATGGACCAGAAGTTCCTGTGCCGGGAGGACTGCAAGGGCCTTTGCCCCACCTGCGGGAAGGACCTGAACGACGGGCCTTGTAACTGCAAAAAACAAATCGATCCGAGAATGGCGGCCCTCGGGCAGCTGTTGGATGATATACAGGAGGTGTGAACGATGGCAGTCCCTAAAAGAAAAGTATCCCACGCCAGAAAGAGCAAGAGGCGCTCCAGCGTCTGGAAGCTGCGTCTTCCCAAGCTGGTCGCCTGCCCCAACTGCGGCGAGTACCACATGCCTCACCGCGTCTGCCCGGCCTGCGGCCAGTATGACGGACGCGCTGTCATCACTGTGGGCGAGGAGAAGTGATTTCTGCAAGATAAGGGGGGCTCTGTGCCCCCCTTTTTTGCTCTGAGCGAATTTTTTTCGGGGCGGCTGGCGCCGTCCCTACCGTGCTATACTAATGAAGGAAGGAGGCGGGGATATGGCAAAGCCGCTGGTGGCGATCGTGGGTCGGCCCAACGTGGGCAAGAGCATGCTCTTCAACCGCCTGGCCGGGCAGCGGCTGTCCATCGTGGAGGACACCCCCGGCGTGACACGGGACAGGCTGTACGCCTCCTGCGAGTGGGCGGGGCGGAGCTTCGACATCGTGGACACGGGCGGCATAGAGCCCAACACGGACAACGAGATACTGCTGTTCATGCGGGAGCAGGCCATGATGGCCATCGACAGCGCCGACGTGATCGTCATGGTCACGGAGATAGGCACCGGTATCACCGCCGCCGATCAGGACGTGGCGGGCATGCTCCAGCGCTGCGGAAAGCCCGTGGTGCTGGCGGTGAACAAGATGGACTCCATCGGGCCCGACGACGTGGGCATCTATGAGTTCTACAACCTGGGGCTGGGCGAGCCCATCGCCGTCTCCGCCGTCCACGGCCACGGCACCGGGGACCTGCTGGACGCCTGCGTGGCCCACTTCCCCCCGCCTGGGGAGGAAGCGGAGGACGACGGGCGCATCCGGGTGGCGGTCATCGGCAAGCCCAACGTGGGCAAGAGCTCGCTCATCAACTACATCCTGGGGGAGAAGCGGGTCATCGTGGCGGATATGCCCGGCACCACACGTGACGCGGTGGACACCCCCGTGGACAACCGGTACGGCAGCTATCTTTTCATCGACACGGCGGGCATCCGCCGCAAGAGCAAGGTCAACGACCGGGTGGAGCGGTTTTCCGTCATGCGGGCCCAGCTGGCCGTGGAGCGCAGCGACGTGTGCCTCATCATGATAGACGCCAGGGACGGGGTCACCGAGCAGGACACCAAGATAGCGGGTCTGGCCCACGAGGCCGGAAAGGCCAGCATCATCGTGGTGAACAAGTGGGACCTGGTGGAAAAGGACACCCACACCATGGAGCAGATGCGAAAAAGGGTGAAACAGGACCTGTCTTTCATGGATTATGCCCCGGTAGTATTCATCTCCTGCTTGACGGGACAGCGAACAGGGCGTATATTTGATATGATAAACGCCGCCAACGAGCAGGCGTCCCTGCGCATCTCCACCGGGAGGCTGAACGACCTGCTGGCCGACGCCCAGGCCCGGCAGCAGCCCCCCACCGACAAGGGCCGCCGCCTGAAGGTGTACTATATGACCCAGACCGGCGTGAAGCCGCCCCAGTTCGTCATCTTCTGCAACAGCAGAGAGCTTTTCCACTTCTCATACCAGAGATACATCGAAAACCGCATCCGGGCGACCTTCGGATTGGAGGGGACCCCCGTCAGACTGACGATCCGTCAGAAAGGAGAAAACGAATGATCCCACTTCTTCTCATCCTCATCGCTGTCCTGTCCTACGGCCTGGGGGCCTTGAACGGGGCGATGCTCCTGAGCCGTTTCGTCTTCCATAAGGATATCCGCAAGTACGGCTCCGGCAACGCGGGCTACACCAACTTCGTCCGGGTCTTCGGGAACAAGTGGGGCCCCGCCGTGTTCGCGGTGGATATCCTCAAGAGCGCCATCGCCGTGCTGGCAGGCGGGCTGCTGATGCTGATCGTGGGCCGGAACTATATGACCGTGGGCAAGCTGTTCGCCGGGTTCTTCCTGGTCCTGGGGCACATGTATCCCATCCAGTACCAGCTCCGGGGCGGCAAGGGCGTGCTTTGCTGCATGGCCACCTTCTGGCTGACCGACTGGCGCATCGGCCTGATCGCCACGGGCGTGTTCGTCATCGTCGTGGCCTTCTCCCAGTACGTGTCCCTCTCCAGCATGTGCGGCTGCCTGGTGGGCGCCCTCGTCACCTATTTCATCATCCCGGCGGACAACCTCCGGGGCGTGTGCGGGACCCTGGCCCTGGTGACCGCCCTGTTCATCATCTGGCGGCACCGGGGGAACATCTTCCGCATCATCCAGCACCGGGAGCCC
>CANRNA010000133.1 GCA_947631805.1 uncultured Oscillospiraceae bacterium
GTCAACGGAGACGGGACCGTGGTCATCGCCGTGAGGGCGGACGCCCCGGCGGGCGGCATTCTGGACGCGCAGGACGCGGAGGCGATGATGTACGCCCTGGGGGAGGGCTATGCGCCCGAGGATGTGCTGGGGCTGGCGACGGACGCCCAGGTCAGCACGGCGCTGGATATGCCGGACGGCGGCGTCCTCCGGGTCCGTGGCAGCGTGAGCTGGTGCGGGGCGCTGAAGACCGCGAAGGCCATTTTGGAGGAGCGGGTAGCCGCCGGGGCCATGGACGCCGAGGCGTCGGACGGGGTGCTGGAGGAGCTTTGGAGCCGCTTCCAGAAGGGCGAGCTTCCCCAGGACTGGCGGACCGGCGGCCCGGCCGACAGGACGGGCTGAGGGGTCGCTTTTTTAAAAGATAGCAGTGCAGGGCTTGGCACTTCTGCCAAGCCCTGCACTGTCAGGCACGCCGATGTCCGGCGGCTGTTGCAATTTGCGGAAAAAACGCTATACTATTTCTCGTGGGCCCTAATGTGGGCGGCCGCGTCGGAGGAGGCGCCGCCCATGGCGGCGATGTGCTCCTGGATGCGGGCAAAGCTCTCGTCGGAGAGGTCGTGCTCGATCTTGCAGGCGTCCCGGTAGGCCGTCTCCCGGCCCACCCCCAGGCTCATGAGCACGGCGGCCAGGGTCTCGTGGCGCTCATAGATGCGCTTGGCAATGGCCAGGCCCTTTTCCTCCAGATAGAGCAGCCTGTCGGCGTCCCGGCGGATGTAGCCGTTTTCCTCCAGCTGCTTCATGGCTACGCTCACGGAGGGCTTGGAGTAACCAAGGGTATTGGCGATGTCGATGGAGCGGACAAAGCCCTTCTCCATGGACAGCATGTAGATAGCTTCCAGATAATCCTCCGCGGATTCGTGGATGTTCATGTGCCCACCTCCCGGCGTTTATTATAACAAACTGATTGTATCATAAAATCGGCGGAAAAACAAGTCCAACAGGAGACGCGATGGTCCCGATACCGGAACATGTGAACAGTCTGCTCTCGGCTCTGCGGGCCGGGGGTTTTGAGGCGTATCCGGTGGGGGGCTGCGTCCGGGACAGCCTGATGGGCCGGGTCCCGGTGGACTGGGACCTGTGCTCCTCCGCTAGGCCGGAGCAGGTCCAGCAGGTGTTTCAGGGCCGCCGGATGGTGCTGACGGGGGCGAAGCACGGCACTGTGACGGTCGTCACCCAGGCCGGGCCGGTGGAGATAACCACCTTCCGGGCCGACGGGGCGTATCTGGACGGCCGCCACCCGGCGTCGGTCCGGTTCCTGCCCCGGCTGGAGGAGGACCTGGCCCGGCGGGACTTCACCATCAACGCCATGGCCCTGGGGCCGGACGGGGCGGTCATCGACCTGTACGGGGGCCGGGCAGACCTGCGCGCCCGGCTCGTCCGGTGCGTGGGCCGGGCGGACAGGCGCTTTCACGAGGACGCCCTGCGCATCCTGCGGGCGCTGCGCTTTGCCTCCAAACTGGACTTCGCCATAGAGCCGGAAACCGCCCGGGCCGCGCTGGAGGACCGGGGACTGCTGGACGCCATCGCCCGGGAGCGGGTGTTTTCCGAGCTGAAGGGCGTGCTCATGGGTCCGGGAGCGGGCCGGGTGCTGCTTGCCTTCGCCCCGGTGATATTCCAGGTCATCCCGGAGCTGGCGGCGGGAGACGGCTTCGACCAGAAAAGCCCCCACCACTGCCACGACGTATGGACCCACAGCGCCCTGGCGGTGGACGCGGCCCCCTTCGACGTGGTGACGCGCCTGGCGATGCTGCTCCACGACGTGGCCAAGCCGGGCACATTTTTCACCGACGAAAAGGGTGTGGGCCACTTTTACGGCCACGGACAGGCGGGGGCGGAGACGGCGGACGGCATCCTGCGCCGCCTGCGGTGCGACAACGCCGTCCGCCAGGCGGTGACGGCGCTCATCGCCGTCCACGACATCCAGCCGCCCCAGACGGAACGGGCCATGAAGCGGCTGCTGGCCCGGATGGGGGAGGAGCAGACGCGCCGCCTCATCGCCTGCTGGCGGGCGGACTGCGCCGACAGGCCGGAGGCGGTGCGGCGCCGCAACGGCCTGGTCATAGACGGGGCGGAGCGGGCGCTGGAGGGGGTGCTTACGGAGGCGGAGCCCTGCTTCGACCTGCGGGCCCTGGCGGTGAACGGCCGGGATATCCTGGCCCTGGGGGCGGCGGAGGGCCCGGCCGTGGGGCGGGTGCTCAGAGCCCTTTTGGACCAGGTGATAGAAGGGACGATCCCCAACAATCGGACGGCCCTTCTGGCCAGGGCCGGGGAGATGATAGAAAAAATACAGCGGAAACCCCACGGAAAACCGTCGGAAAAACGCGGGGACAGGGCCGGGGATATGAGCGCGGCGGGGGCCGGATAAATTTTCTGATTTTCCTCTTGAATTTCGCGGGCGTTTATTCTATAATTTATGAGTAAATATTTTTCCACAGGAGGAACGTGCGATGCCCAGACCCAAGGGAAGCAAGAACAAGAAGACCGTCCAGACCGTGGCGCAGGTGGAGGCGAAGATCGCCGCTCAGCAGGAGGTAAAGAGCTCCCTGGAGGCGGAGCAGACCGCTATCCTGGCGTCCATCGAGGAGAGCAAAAAGCAGCTGAAGGCCAAGAAGAAGGAGCTTCGCGCCGCTGAAAAGGCCCTGGCCGCCCTGGAGGAGAAGAAGGCCCAGGCCCAGCTGGTGGAGGCCGCCGCGGCGAAGAAGGACGAGATCGAGCAGGTCGTCACCAAGCTGGTCAGCAGCGGAAAGAGCGCCGACGAGATATTGGAGCTGCTCAAAAAGTAAGATCGCCCTGTAAGTGAAGACCCCTGCACCGGTCGGCGTTTGCTGACCGGTGCAGATTATCAGGAGCGGAGGAGTGAGGGGGAGAACATGAGACCGATAGAGGATATGCTCCGGGGCAAGAGAGCCGCGATATTCGACTGGGACGGGACTTTGGCGGACTCCATCGGCGTGTGGAACGAGACGGACCGGCTCCTGGCCCGGGAGCTGGGCCGGGGCGCGCCGGACGAGGCGGAGCTCCAGGCCCTGCGGGACGGGGCGCTGCTCCGGTTCCGGCGGGAGAAAAACCCCTATCTCATGTACTGCGGCCTGCTGCGGGAGCGGTACGGGACGGATATGACCCCGGAGGAGATATACCGGCGGCGGTACGCCATCGCCCAGGAGCTCCTGGAAAAGCTGGACTACAAGCCCGGTGCGGACGCGCTTCTCCGGGGGCTGAAGAGGGCGGGGTATATCCTCATCCTGGCGACCACTACCCGCCGCCGGAGCATAGAGCTCTATGAGACCCGGAACGGGAACATCATGAAAAAAGCCCCCCTGGACCGGATATTCGACGGGGTATACACCTGCGAGGACGTGGAGAGGATAAAGCCGGACCCGGAGATATACCACCGTATATTCCGGGACCGGGGCCTGACGGCGGACCAGTGCGTGGTGTTCGAGGACTCCCTGGCGGGGATCCGGGCGGCCAAGGCGGCGGGGGTGGAGGTGTGCGTGGTCTACGACAGGCACGCCGACCCGGACCGGGAGGCCCTGGACAGGCTGGGGGACTGGCGGACGGCCGATCTTTTCGCCCTCACGAAGGCGCTGGGGCTGGGATAAAGGGCGGAAGACGGATTTCGCCTGTTGCTTTTTTTGATTTTTCCGCTATACTATGTGTCGATGGAAAAGACGGGAAAGAAATGGATATGGGCGGCCTTCGGGCTGTACAGCGCCAGCATGGCGTGGCTGCTGTTCGGGCAGCGGCTGGGCATGGCCTGGCCGTCGGATTACTGGACGGAGCTGACGGGACATCTGAACCTGGTGCCGCTGCGCACGGTGCGGCACTTCATCCGGCTGGTGCGGGATTCGGGAAATCCCTTTCTCATCCGGTTCGCCCGGATCAATCTGCTGGGCAACGTGTGGGTGTTCGTGCCCCTGGGGGTGTTCATGCCCTGGCTGTGGCCGCCGCTGCGGCGGTTCTGGCGGTTTGCCCTGTGCTTTCTGGCTGTGACCGTGGCGGTGGAGCTCGTGCAGCTCGTCACGCTTTTGGGCAGCTGCGATGTGGACGACGTGATACTGAACTTCGTGGGCGGCTCTCTGGGCTACGGCCTTTTCCTGGGAGGAAGGCGGCTGTGGGCCAGAGAAAAGAAATGACGAGCCCCAAGGTACGGCGAGAGAATCGACAGATGATAGAGGGGGGAAGACAGTGGACGGTATTTTCGATATGCTCATATTGGGCGCCGGGCCCGCCGGGATATCGGCGGCCCTGACGGCCCATGCCCGCGGCAGGTCCGCGCTGGTGCTGTCCTCCGACCCTATGAATACGCCCCTGGCAAGGGCTCCCCGTATAGACAACTACCCCGGTCTGCCGGGCATGAGCGGCCGGGAGCTGCTGGCGGCCATGGGGGAGAGCCTGGAGGAGCAGGGCATCTCCCGCGTCACAGGCCGGGCCACGGCCGTGGCACCCTTCGGCGGGACGTTCATGGTCAGCGCCGAGCAGGACGTGTACCGGGCCAGGACCCTCATCCTGGCGGTGGGCGCCCAGCAGGGCGCGAAGCCCTTTCCGGGGGAGGCGGAGCTCTTGGGCCGGGGCGTGAGCTATTGCGCCACCTGCGACGGGATGCTGTACAGAGGGAAACGGGTGGCTGTACTGGGCCTGGGCGCCGCCGGAGAGAAGGACGCCGCTTTTCTGGAGCGCGTCGGCTGCCAGGTCCTGTATCTCGGCCCGACCCAGGCGAAAAAATGTGAGATAAAAGGCACCGACCGGGTGACTGGCCTTGTGGCCGACGGGGAAGAATATCCCGTGGAAGGGGTGTTCATCCTCCGGGACACGGTGGCGGCCAGCGTGCTGCTGCCGGGTCTGGCCATGGAAGGGGGCCACATCACCGTGGGAGCGGATATGGCCGCCAGCGTGCCCGGCGTGTTCGCCGCTGGGGACTGCACGGGCAGGCCCTATCAGATAGCCCGGGCGGTGGGACAGGGAAATATCGCGGCGCTGGCCGCCGACGCCTATATGAGAAAGGAACAGGAGAAACAGAAATGAGCGTTTTGGAACTGACGAAGGACAACTTTGACCAGACTGTGGGGACCGGCACGTCCCTGGTGGATTTCTGGGCGGTGTGGTGCGGCCCCTGCAAGATGCAGAGCCCCATCGTGGACGCCTTTGCCGAAAAGCGGCCGGACATTCAGGTCTGCAAGGTGAACGTGGACGAGCAGCCGGAGCTGGCGATGCGCTTCGGCGTCATGAGCATTCCCACCCT
The DNA here is from genome assembly GCA_947631805.1 of uncultured Oscillospiraceae bacterium. Taxonomy (GTDB): domain Bacteria; phylum Bacillota; class Clostridia; order Oscillospirales; family Oscillospiraceae; genus CAJOIG01. Next base: position 5,282 of record CANRNA010000133.1, read on the forward strand.
GATGGTGTTCCGGGACGGGGCGCTGGTCAACAAGACCGTGGGCCTGTCCGATATAGACGAGATAGAAAGGCTGTGCCAATGAGAGAGCTGCCGAAACAGTACGACCCCAAACAGGTCGAGAAGAAGATATACCAGCAGTGGCTGGA
>CANRNA010000134.1 GCA_947631805.1 uncultured Oscillospiraceae bacterium
CCGGTCTCGATCACGTTGCCGCAGGCGCAGCGGATGGTGGTCTTGTAGTACTTGGGATGGATGCCTTCCTTCATGATATTCACCTCATCGTAAGCTGCCTTGAGTGCGGGCACGGCCCGCCGTTACAAAGCGCAAGTGATATATTACCACAGCTTTTTCAAAAGCGCAACGGTTTTTTGCGCCGGTCGGGAAAAATCCTCCGGCACGAAGCGCGGTCTCTCAGGGCGCGTCGGGTTTCGGGGTGCTCTTCGGGGCCTTGGTGCTCTCCGGCGCGGCGGTCTCTTCTGTCTTGGCAGATTCCTCCGGCGCGTCCGTGGCCTCCGGTCCGTCTGTCGCTTCCGTTTCGTCCTGGGTCTCCGGTTCGTCTGCGGCCTCAGGCTCGACGGTCTCCTCCACAGGCGCCGCCTCCGGCTCCTCCGCCGGGGACAGGTCCAGAACGTCGTGCTTTCCGCTGTACACACAGCCGCCCAGCATCGTCAAACAAAGCAGCAGCGCCAGAAAGGCGGTAAATCGTTTCATGGTTTTCTCCTCCACAGCGTATTCCCGAGCATGTCGGGTCCGGCGGCTGAACGAAGCGCCGTTTTTGTTATAGTACCACATATCGCGGGAAAAGGCAAGATGCCGTCATCGGCGGGCTTTATGGAGCGTGCGGCCGCGGTGCCCGTTCCCGCCCTTGCGGTCTCACGAGGGCCAGTATATAGTATAAGTACTGGCGAGCCGGGGACTGGAGGAGATGCTACCATGCTGAAAAAATTAAACCTGATCTTAAATATAATCATCGGCGTGTCCGTCGGCGTTTTTATCGGGCACGGGGTATACGTGTTCTGGGACTTCAAGACGCATCCTGCTCTGTATGCCATGCGGTCCGCCCCGTGGTACACGAGCATTTTGTTTTATGGCATCGAGACGGCCGTCGTCTTGCTCGCGGCTGTTATCATAAAATTGATCATACGGCGGAGATCGAAGCGGCAATAATTCCCGATCATTAGACAAAGGAACAGGGCGGGTCGAAGCGTCGGCGCTTCGCCCGCCCGGTGTTTTTATAATAATCATCGGCGCTCCGGCAGGGGGCACAGGGCGGCGGTCCTCCGCCGCAGATACCACAGCGCCGCCTGGCCCACGGGCTTTTCAAATATCCGCTCCATGGCCATGGCGTAGGCCCGCAGCTGGCCGGTGTACCGCTCCGGCTCCACGGCGGCGTCCGTCTTGAAGTCGATGACCGTCAGGGTCCCCCGCTCCTCCATGCAGCAGTCCACCACCCCCTGCAGCAGGACGGTCTCCTCCGCCGGGGCCTGGGGATACCACAGCCCCGCCGGGCACAGCAGGGAAAAGCGGTATTCCCGTATCACCCGGTCCGCCCCCAGCAGCCGCTGGCCCAGCTCCGACCGGAAAAAGGCCAGGATATCCGCCGGGTCCACCGCCTGGGCCTGGCGGGCGTCCAGAAAGCCCATACGCTCCAGCCGGGCTATCTCCCCGGCTATCTCCTCCGCCGAGCCCGTGCGGGCAAAGTCGATGTACTGCATCACCAGGTGGGCGGCCACGCCCCGCTCCGGCCCGGTGAGAGGCCGGGCGCTCCGGCCAATATCGGGCCGCCGCAGCCGCCCCGTCACAGCCGGGGCCTGGGGCAGCTCCGCCGCCTCTCCGTCCCCCGCGCCGGGGGCCATATCCTTGGCCGCCGTGGCCGTCAGCTTGGAGGGGAGTTCCACCGCCGAGGCCCAGGGATATTCCCAGGCCAGCCGCCGGGCGATCTCCTCTGTCAGGGCGCTGTCCGCCTGGGGCCGGGGGGCGCTCTCCGTCGCCGGGACCGGCGCGGTCCGGGCCGGGTCCACCAGTTTTAGCTCTATGGTCTCGCCCCCGTCCGCCACGGCGGCGGCCATCAGCCAGAAGGCCGTGTTCCGGGCCCCTGCCAATACCCGGGGGCTGATGGGGCCGGGCCCCAGCCGGGCAAAGGCGGCCAGCTTTTCCGCCGCCTTGGGCTGGACGCAGGTCATGATGAGCCGCTCTCTGGCCCTGGTCATGGCCACATACAGCACCCTCTCCTGCTCGGACAGGTCCTCCCGCCGCTCTCTCTTTTCAATGGCCCGCCAGGGCAGCGTGGGCCAGCGCACCCCCCGGACCGCGTCCGTCACGCGCATCCCCAGCCCCAGCTCCCCGTGGCAGAGCACCTGGCCGTTCTGGCGGCTGTTCCAGCCGTGGCCGTTGTCCGCCAGGAACACCACGGGAAATTCCAAGCCCTTGGATTTGTGTACGCTCATGATCTGCACCGCGTCGCTCTGGCCGGAGGCGGCGGGCTCCATGCCCCGGCGCTCCAGCTCCCGCAGCCAGGCCACGAACCGGAACAGCCCCCTGTTCCCGTCCTGCTCGAACCGGCGGGCGTATTCGTATAGCTGCATCAGCTCCCCCACCCGCCGGGGAGCGTCGGCCATCACCCCACAGACGGTCATGAGCTCCGTCCGGTCGTAAAGCCGCCGCAGCAGGCTGTCTGTGGGATCCTCCCGGGCGAAGGAGCGAAGCTCCTCCACCAGCTCCACAAAGGCCCGGCACCGCGCGTCCCGCTTTGCCCGGAGGCGCAGCGCGTCCCACAGATCCCCCTTGGCGGCGGCCCGGACAGCCGTCAGCTCGTCGGGGGTGAAGCCGAAGGGGATGCCCCGCAGGGCCGCGATGAGGGGCACGTCCTGCCGGGGGTTGTCGATGACCGACAGCATGGAGATGGCAAAGCTCACCTCCGGCTGGGTGAAAAAGGCCCCACCCTGCCGGGCGTTCACCGGCACCCCCGCCTCGGTCAGGGCCCGGCGGAAGGCCGCCCCGGTGGTCTTGGGGGTGCGCAGCAGCAAGGCGATGTCCCCGTAGCGCACAGGCCGGACACCTCCCTGCCCGTCGGAGACGGGCTCGGCGGCCTCCACCATGGCCCGGATGCGCCCGGCCACATACCGGGCCTCCAGCCGGACCTTGTCCGGGGTCTCCTCCCCGTCCGCATCCGGCATTTCCAGCACGCACAGCTCCGGCCGGACCTCCCCCTCCGGGGGATAGTCCGCCCCCCGTATCAGCCGGGCCTCATCGTTATACTCCACATCCCCCAGCGCCGGGCTCATGATGCGCCCGAACACGGCGTTGCAGGCCAAGAGCACGCTCTCCCGGCTGCGGAAGTTCTCCCGCAGGAGTATCCGCTCCCCCTCGCCGCCGGGGGCGAAGCTGCGGTAGCGCCTGTTGAAAATGGCGGGCTCCGCCAGCCGGAACCGATAGATGGACTGCTTCACATCCCCCACGACGAACAAATTCTTCCCCTCGTGGGACACCCGCCGGAAAATCAGCTCCTGCACGGCGTTCACGTCCTGGTACTCGTCCACCAGCACCTCTGTGAACCGGTCGGACACCGACGCGGCCAGGGGGCTGGGGCCCCCGTTTTCGTCGCACAGCAGCCCCACGCACAGATGCTCCACGTCCGCGAAATCGCACGCGTCCGCCCGCCGCTTCCGGGCGGCATACTCGTCCTCCAGCTTCCATACCAGGTCCATCAGGGCCCTCAGAGGCCCCTGGGAGGCCGCCGTGCCCGCCAGAAGGGCGGCGCTCTCCCCGGCCAGGTCCCGCCGCAGCTTTGCCGCCGCCGCCTTGGCCTCGTCCCAGACGGCCTTCACCTGTTCTCTGGCGGCCTCGTCCTCAAATTTCCGCACCACCCCCAGCCGGGGATCGGGCTGGGCCAGCACCGCCCGCGCCCCCTCCCAGCTCCGGGCGGCCGCCGCCCTGGCGGCATCCCGGAAAAGCTGGGCCATCTGGACGAAGGCCGGGCCGTACCCCTTTTCCAGGGGGGCGTTCTCCGGCCGGGCCATGAGGGCCATGGCCTTTTCCAGCTCCTCTGCCCGATAGGCGGCCTCCGCCCCGGCGTCATCCAGCAGATACCGGCCCCAGGGGGTCTGCCCGGCATCGGTCAGCCCGGCAGTGTCCAGCATGGCGAGCTTTTCCTCCGCCCACCGGCGGGGAAAGGCGTGGCTCTGCATCTGGCTGTCCACCGCCAGGATGAGCTCGGCCAGGCGGCTGTCGTCCCGCCCGGCCCCGGCGCTGTCCACCAGCATCCGCAGATCGCCGTCGTCCTCTATGGTCTCATACGCCCGGTCCAGCACCTCCTCCAGGGCCCTGGCCCGCAGGGCCTGGGCCCGCTCCTCGTCCAGCACGGAGAAGCTGGGGGACACCCCCAGCAGATGGGCGTTTTCCCGCACCAAGGCGGCGCAGAAGCTGTCGATGGTGCCTATCTGGGCCCGGTACAGCCGGGCGCTCTGCCGCCGGAGATGCCTGTCCGCCGGGGCGGCGGCTATTCGGGCGTTCAGCTCCGTCAGGATACGTCCCCGCAGCTCCGCCGCCGCCGCCCGTGTGAAGGTGATGACCAAAAACCGGGAGATGTCCTCCCCCTCCAGCACACGGGCCATCAGCCGCTCCGTCAGCACCCTGGTCTTGCCGCTGCCTGCGGCGGCGCTGACGAGCACGCTCACGTCCCGGACCTGGACGGCCCTGGCCTGGGAGGCTGTCAATTTGATGTCACTCATGGCCCTCTATCCTCTCCCACGCCGCCTCCGGCGAGAGCTTATTTCTAACGCGCCAGCCGTCTCCCGCCTCGTCGAACAGGCAGGCCTCCCGGTAGTCGCAGAAGGTGCAGGCGTTCTCCCCGGCGCTCTTATACCAGGGGTCCAGCCGGACGCTGCCCCCCTTCAGCTCCGCCGCCAGGGAGCGGAGGGTGTCGTCGATGAACCGGCTCAGGGCCCCGAACCGCTCCAGAGAGGCGAGGCTTGCCCGGCTGGCCTTGGCGTACTCCCCGGCCTTTGTCAGCTTCACGGGCAAGAACCGCTTGTCCGGCCCCGGCTCCATGGCCTCCACCACCGCCTGGTCGTCCAGGATAAGGCCGCTGCGCCGGGCGGTGTTTTTCCGCAGCGCCGCCAGTTCCTCGTCCGTCACGTCGCTGTCCGCCGGGACGATCTCGAACCGGGCGGGCACATACAGCACCCCCGCCGGTCTTATCTTCTCCGCGCCGAAATGGCCCCCGCCCCGCTTTTCCAGGGCGAACAGATACAGGAGCATCTGCATGTTCAGCCCCTGGCACACGTCCGCCAGGTCAAATTTCTTCACGCCGGTCTTGTAGTCGGTGACGCGCAGATACAGCGTGTCCCCGTTGACCCAGCCGTCCACCCGGTCCGCCCGACCGGTGAGGGGGGCGTCCCCCTCCCGCTCCGGTTCCAGCACGCCCTCGGCTCCCAGGTCCAGCTCCAGGTCCAGCGGCTGGAATTTGGAGTCCTTCAGCTCCTGCCACATGTCCTCCGTCACCTGCCGCACCGTGGAGCGCAGGCGGCGGAACAGATAGGCGAAGCGGGCGGTCTTGTC
>CANRNA010000135.1 GCA_947631805.1 uncultured Oscillospiraceae bacterium
GACAGCTCTCGTAACTCTTTGTCACCATATTGTAACACATATTTCAGCGCTTGGCAATACACTAATGTCCTTTTTCTGACATTATTCCGCAAAAAACCTCCCCATTTCTGGGGAGGTCTGTCATCGTTCCCATCTCACTGACCGTTGATATAGGCGGCCCGCTCCTTTTGGAACTGCTCGGTCTTGTCAAACCCGCAGGTGAACATCTCCGGGCAGAAGCCCCGGTACACGCACTCCCGCACCATGCAGCTTGCCAACTCCGGCTCCACCTGGGCAACCGCGTCCTTCACAAGCTGCCATGCGGCCCGCGTCTCCGGGCTGGCGCTGGAGCACAGGCGCTTGCGGCTGATGTTGATGAGCGCCTGGGCGTCCGCCTCGCACTCGTGGCTCACCGGCGCGCCCTGGGGGATGTTGGTGCGGTCCACGCCGGTCCGGTCGGTGCGCTGGGTCTTCACGAAGTGCTCGATGCCGATCTTATGGCGCACGAAGTGTACGCTCACCCAGTAGGGCAGGTCCACCCACCGCCAGGCGAATTTCATCTTCCGGATGGGGGAGTGCTCCGCCATGATGAGCTTGCGCTTCCACGCCGAGTCCGGATAGACGCCTTTTTCCTTGCCGATGGTGTTCATGGTGGCGTTCTTGATGTCCTGCCAGTTGTCCTCATGGTGGAAAAACAGCAGCCTGGTCTTCCCCTCGCTCATATCCTTATCCTCCTGTGTGGTTTTCTCCCAGTATAGCACAGCCCGCCCCGTTCGTACACAGGAATTTTACGCTCCCGCGCCGCGCCGCCTTGAAAAAGCGAAAAATCCAAACGGAGATATCATGAGATATTCAGCAATATTTTGAGATAATCTGAGTAAACCGCGATATTTTGAATTTTTCTGTTGACACCGCCCTCTCCTTGTGCTATAAAAATAGAGCGCCTTATCCTGGATGAGGCGCCCTGCGTTGTCAAATAACAATTATCAATATTCGGAGGAACACGAATGAGCACGACAATGGTAAAGCCTGCCGATGTCGTCCGCAAGTGGTACGTGATCGACGCTGCCGGAAAGCCCATGGGCAAGACGGCTGTCATCGCCGCCGACCTGCTGCGGGGCAAGCGGAAGGTGGACTACACCCCCCATGTGGACTGCGGCGACTATGTGATCATCATCAACGCCGACCAGGCGGTCCTGACCGGCAAGAAGCTGGAGCAGAAGTATTACCGGACCCACTCCGGCTACCCCGGCGGCCTGCATGAGACCCAGTACAGCCGTCTGATGGCGGAGAAGCCCGAGCTGGCTATGAAGATCGCCGTCCGCGGCATGCTCCAGAAGAACGCCATGGCCAAGAACCAGCTCACCCGTCTGCGCATCTTCCGCGGCGGCGAGCACAACCACCAGGCCCAGAAGCCTGAGGTCTATGTGGAAGGAGGCAGCAACTAATGGCTACCTATCAGTCCAAGCGCCCCTATCTCTACGGCACCGGACGGCGTAAGAGCTCCGTTGCCCGCGTCCACCTGATCCCCGGCGGCACCGGCGTCATCACCGTCAACGGCCGGAGCATCGACGACTACTTCGGTCTGGAGACCCTGAAGCTGATCGTCCGTCAGCCCCTGGTGACCACCGGCACCACCGACAAGGTGGACATCGAGGCCACCGTGACCGGCGGCGGCGTCACCGGCCAGGCCGGCGCCATCCGCCACGGCATCGCCCGGGCCCTTCTTCTGGTCAACGAGGAATACCGCGCCCCCCTGAAGGCCGCCGGTTTCCTGACCCGCGACCCGCGCATGAAGGAGCGCAAGAAGTACGGCCTCAAAGCCGCCCGCCGCGCCCCCCAGTTCTCCAAGCGCTGATATCTTATCAATACGCGACCCCCGGAAACCCCAGCGGTTCCCGGGGGTTTTGTTATGGCTTCAGCGCCGTGATGGGCGCCACAAACACCCCGTCAGGACGGCGGTAGGCCGCGCTGCTCATACCGCAAATAACGCCCAGGACCGCTGGCGGCCGCCCCTTGGGGTCCTTCTCTATCTGTCCTTTGATAGCCAAAAGATTCGCCGCCGCGGCGTCGAGCTGGTTTGCACCCAGCTTGATCTCAAAGGCACACCATTGGCCGTCCGGCAGTTCGATCACCGCGTCGATCTCCTGGTTTTTGTAGTCCTGATAATGATACAGGCTGGCGCCAAAGGCTTCCGCATAGATGCGCAGGTCCCGTTCGCAGAGGGCTTCAAACAAAAATCCCAGCGTCGCCAGGTCGTTCAACAGCCCTGTCGGCGTGGCCCTCAGGAGCGCGCAGGCCAGGGACGGGTCGGCAAAATGTCTCTTTTCCGTCTGTTTGACCCGCACCGATGAGCGGATACCGGCGGAGAACGGCGGCTGATTGTCTGTGATGAACAGCCGCTTGAAAATATCCAGATACGCCGACACCGTAGCGGAGTCGATGTCCTCCTCGTCGATGGCCTTGATATCCCGCATCAGCGTTTTATTCGTGGCGGTCGTGCTCTCGTTCCTGGCAAGGGAGCGAAGCAGCAGACGCATTTTAGATGTGTCTCTCTTCACGCCGTCCATGCGGTAGACATCGTCGTTGATAACGGCGTTCAGGTACTCCGCAGGCAGGAGGGCCGCCTGTGAAGCGGGCAGCCCCAGACTGCCCGGCCAGCCGCCCCGGACGATGAGCTCTATCAGTCCCCGCAGGTCCACTTCGCCGGTCATGGCCGGGGCCAGCTCTCCATGGCAAAGCGCCTCCAGCGACACCTCCCCGCTGGAAGCCCCCGATTCATAGAGCGCCATGGGCCGCATCCGCAGCCGGGCGATCCGACCCGCGCCGCTGTGCAGGATACCTTTATGATTTGGTGTGGCGGAGCCCGTCAGGATGAACTGCCCCTTTCGCGGCGTCTGGTCTACCCTGTACCGCACGGCGTCCCACAGGGACGGGACCTCCTGCCACTCGTCGATCAGCCGGGGCGTATCGCCGTCCAGCACCAGCTCCGGCGACAGCTCCGCCAGCTGGCGGTTCTGGAAATTGCCAGCGGGGTCTCCAATGTATATCTCGCTTTTGCTGTGGTGCGCGGAGGTCCAGGTCTTGCCGCACCACTTGGGCCCCTCAATACAGACCGCACCGAAGGCGGAGAGATACTCCTCCACCTGACGGTCAATGATCCGGGGCCGGTATTCCGCTCTGTTCATAGACAGCCTCCCAATAAGAGTAAACCAGGTCCTGATTGCAGTATATCCCAATCCATCACTTTTTACAACTCCAATCCATCACTTTTTCATTTTTCATTCCATTATTTTTCAAACGCTGTGCAAAATACGAGGAAAGCCTGGGAACGCACTGTTTCCCAGGCTGTCCCTTTACCCCCAGTCCTATCGGGCAGTGGACTTCTTCCCCCTGGGGTGGTATAGTATCCCATGCAGGGCGGGCGACCGTTCGGCAAATATGGTCTTACAGGTGAGCGCAATGAACGAAGAGTGGTCTGACCGGAACAAAACCATGCAGGCGCAGCTTAAAAGGAAAGATACCTACAAGGACGGCATCGCCACGCTGTTTGCCCTGCGAGACGAGCTGATGCGCGTTTTGCTGTCCTTCCGGTCGGAGCTGACAAGAGAGGACTTCGACGCGATACCTTTTGTGAACGCGAACGGTTACCACTGCAAAACGATCGCCTATTCTATATGGCATATTTTCCGCATCGAGGACATCGTCGCCCACACGCTGATAGAGGGGACGGAGCAGGTATTCTTCTCCGGCGGCTATCAGCGGCGCATCCGTTCTCCCCTCATCACCACGGCCAACGAGCTCGTAAAATACCAGATAGCCGATTTTTCCAAGCGGCTCGACCTGGACGAGCTGTATGTATACGTCTCGGAGGTGAAGGAGAGCACGGAAAAGCTGCTGTGCGGCCTGTCCCATGACATGCTTAAAACGAAAATACCGGAAGAGCGAAAAGAGCGCCTAAAGGCATTGCATGTCGTAAGCGACGACGAGAACGCAGCATGGCTTATCGACTACTGGTGTGGAAAGGACATCCGCGGACTGATGCAAATGCCCTTTTCCAGGCATTGGATCATGCACACCGAGGCCAGTCTCCGCATCCGGGACAAAATACGTCAATAACGCCCCGCCGCCCGATATGTTTACGGTTTTGCCACATTTCCCCCAAGAACTGTTCACGATTTGCTGGTATAGTACCCCCATCGACGAACGGAGGGAACAACTATGCACCTGTTTTGGAAGCGTATTATGACCGGCGCTCTGTGCGCCATGACGCTGCTGGCCGTGAGCGTCCCGGCCCTGGCGGCGGAGGACGGATACGCCGACGCCGTGTCCATCGTCCTGGAGGATGACACCGTGCTGGTGGACGGCCAGTCCGCTCCCCAGGACCCGGACGCCGCCGTCTACACTGCCCGCGACATCGTCTACTATGAGGCGGGCCGGGACTTCACCTACGGCGAGGGCACCGAAGAGGACGAGCACTCGGCGGAGGAGGCCGACGGTCACACGGTGGTCCATATCACCCGGCCGGGCACATACGTCCTGCGGGGCGCCCTGACCCGGGGGCAGATCGCGGTGGACCTGGGCCCAGACGCCAAGGAGGACCCGGACGCCGTTGTGACGCTGGTCCTGGACGGGGCGGACATCACCTGCACCGTGGCCCCGGCTGTCATCTTCTACAGTGTCTATGAGTGCGACCCGGCGGACGACTCCGGCGCCGCCCCCGACCTGTCCGGGGCGGGGGCCGTGGTGGTCCTGGCCGACGGCGCCGAGAACAATGTCTCCGGCTCCTACGTGGCCCGGATCTACAAGTCCTACACCCTCAGCGACGACGGCACCGCCGTCACCGACAGCAAGAAGCTCCACAAATACGACGGCGCCTTTTACTCCAAAATGAGCATGCGCGTAGAGGGCGGCGGCACGCTGAACATCACCGCCGAGAACGAGGGCCTGGACACCGAGCGCCACCTGGCCATGGACGGGGGCACGATAAACATCGTCTCCGGCAACGACGGCATCAACGTCAACGAGGACGACATCTCCGTCGTGACCGTCAACGGCGGGGCCGTGAACATCACTGTCACCGGCGCCACCGGCGAGGGGGACGGCATAGACTCCAACGGCTGGCTCGTCATCAACGGGGGCTCCGTGACGGCCTGGGCCTGCGCCTCCAGCGGCGACAGCGGTCTGGACGCGGCCAAGGGCATCTATATCAACGGCGGCACGGTGGCCGCCGCCGGGAACATGCTGGACCCCCTCCAGGCGGAGCAG
>CANRNA010000136.1 GCA_947631805.1 uncultured Oscillospiraceae bacterium
TCATACCCCCGTCCCGTCAAAGGGCGGGGTATATTCCCTCTCGGCGCTCGTCAGCTCCTGGGTGTAGCCCTCCAAAAGCCCCAGAGCAGCCATGTAATCGACGGCCCGCCGGTATTCTTCCGCCGTCAGCCGCCGGTCCGGCCCGCCGACCCCGTTGGGGGTGTACTGGCCCATCAGGCTCACAAGCACATCCCCAGGCCGGAAGCTGGCCCGTATCCAGTCCAGCACATCAAAGGTATTGTTCAGCTGCCCTGGCAGCACCAGGTGGCGTATCATCACCCCCCGGACGAGCATCCCGCCCCCGTCCAGCTCGTAGGGCCCCGTCTGGCGGAACATCTCCAAAATGGCGGCCTGGGCCACGGCGGGATAGTCCCCCGCCCCGGACAGCACCGCCCCCAGGGCCCCGTCCATGTACTTCATGTCCGGCAGATAGACCTGCACCCGGCCCTCCAGGGCCCGCAGGGCCGGGACAGACTCGTAGCCGCCGCTGTTCCACACCACCGGAACGCCGGGCTTCGGGTCCAGCGCCCGCCTTATGGCGGGCAGGAAGTGGCCGCCGGTGACCAGGTTCAGGTTGTGGACCCCCTGGGCCTCCAACTCCCGGAATATCTCCCGCAGCCGGTCCACGGATATGACCTTGCCTTTTCCCCCGGCGCTGATATCATGGTTCTGGCAGAACACGCACCGCAGGGCGCACCCGGCGAAGAACACCGCCCCGCTGCCTCTCGTGCCGCTGATGCAGGGCTCCTCCCAGAAGTGGGGCGCGGCCCGGCTCACCACCGGGCTGTCTCCCACGCCGCAAAAGCCCCTGTGGGTCCCGTCCCGCAGCGCGCCGCATTTTCTCGGACAGATGGAACAGATCATAGTCAACCTCGTATTTTCAGGGAGCGAACCGCCGCCAGAGCCACATCATGAACAGCGACACCGCCACGCCCAGCGCGCCCGCCCCGGCGGCCAGCAGGACTTTTTGATAGGGGCGCTTGCCCTCCTCCCGGGCCTTTTCGATCTCGGAGAGGGTCCTGCCCTCGGTGAAGGCCACGATCTCTTTGTAGGTCTGGATGTCGAACTTCTTTTTCCACTTCTCCACCCGGAAGGACCAGGCAAGGGCCACGGCGGCCAGGACCGACCAGGCCGCCAGGCCCCACCAATGCCACAGCAGCGCCAGGGGCACGCACGTGACGAGCATAGCCGCGAACAGCGCCGTGTAGATAGCGCTGTCCCGCCGAAAAGCCGCCTTCTCCTTCTCATCGATCTGCTTTTTCATTTCCGCGATGTCTCCTTTGACAAGATCGTCAAGGGACACGGAGAACACCTCCGCCAGCAGCAGAAGGCTTTTTATATCCGGGCAGGTCTTTCCGTTCTCCCAGTTGGAGACGGACTGGCGGGTGGCGTATACCCGCGACCCCAGCTCGTCCTGGGAGAGGCCCAGCGCCTGCCGTCTTTTTCGTATCTGGCTGCCAAGCTCCATGCTTTCCGCGCCTCCTTGCCCTGTCAGCATAGGGGAAAAACGGCAGGCTGTCTATCAAAGGTCTTTTACATGGCGGTGAACCGCCACAGGCGGGCCTGGTCCTCCGGGGCGGCGTAGCCGATGCCTATCCGAGGGGAGGCGGCGACGCGCTCTGGCACAAAGCCGTCGTCCTCCAGGCTGAGGGCGCCGCCCAGTACGGTGTCGTTCAGGCTCTTGTCGATGCGCAGCAGCTTTGTCACGCGGCCGGGGCCGGAGGCTCCCTCCACTCCCCGGATGAGCACCGCCTGGGGGTCGTCCGCCGGGCCGGTGACAAGATTGAGCATCCAGTGGATGCCGTAGCACAGATAGACGTATATGGTCCCGGCAGGGCGATAGAGCACCTCCGTGCGCTTGGTGCGCCCGTGGCAGGCGTGGCAGGCGGTGTCGCTCTCGCCGTAGTACGCCTCCGTCTCCGTGATGCGCACACGGCAAACGCCCCCGTCCGGCAGACGCCGGACGAGGACCTTTCCCACCAGCTCCCGGGCCGCTTCCGGCGCGGGCTTATCCAATATACTCATAGGTATAGTCATCGCTGTTTTCCGTAAAGCCCTCCGCCAGGCCGGGCGTCACGACCACCCGGCCGTCGTCGGTGATGAGCACCAGCTCAAAGCCGCCCACGCTGTCATAAGCCCGGTCGTAAAAATCCAACGCCTTTTCCTCTCCCAGCACGAACAGCGCCGTGGACAGTCCGTCCGCCGTCGCGCCGTCCGCCGTCACCACCGTGACGGAGGCCAACCCGTTGTCCACGGGGTATCCCGTGGCCGGGTCCAGGATGTGGATGTATTTTTTGCCGTCCTGCTCAAAATACCGCTGATAGCCCCCGGAGGTGACCACTGCCGTCTGGCCCACGCTCACGGTGCCCACGTAGGAGCCCGTGTCGTTGGGGTCGGTGACGGCCACCTGCCAGGGCTTTCCGTCGGGTCGGGTGTCCCCCAGGGTCTGGACATTGCCCCCCAGGGAGAGGATGGCATGCTCCGCCCCGGCGGCCGCCATGGCCTCCACGGCCTTCTGGGCCGCGTAGCCCTTGGCCACCGCTCCCAAGGATATCTCCGTCCCCTCTGGCAGCGTGACAGCCGGGCCGCTGCCGTCCACCACGATGGACGGCGTGTTTTTTTTCGCCAAGAGCCTGTCCAGCTCCGCCGCCTCCGGCACCCGGTACTCCCCGGTGGTGAAGCCCCACGCCTTGATGATCGGGTACAGCCCCACGTCCAGAGCCCCGTCCGTGGCCTTGTGGATATTGGCCGCCGTGGACAATATATCACAGCAGTCCCGGCTCACCGTCACCGCCGTCCCCGCCGGGGCGGCATTCAGCGCGTATACGGAGCTGCCCTCCTTTTCCGGGTCCAGGTCCGCCGCCAGAGCGTTGATGGTCCCCACCGCCGCGTCCAGCGCCGCGTCTCCATCGTCCCCGTAGGCGGTCAGGAGCATGACCGTGTCCATGGCAAACAGCTGTCTCTCGTGCTTTTCCGCCGCCCGGTGACCACAGCCGCCCAATAACAGGGCGGCTGCCAGTCCCAGGCATACAGGGAGCTCAAAGCTCCGCCTTGTGCGCCTCATAGAATTCCCAGTAGTCCTTCAGCATGTACTTGAGCACCTTCGGCGTGTCCAGGTGATAGGGGCACTTGGACTTGCACTTGCCGCACTCCAGGCAGTCCTTGATGCGGTTCATCTTCTCCTGCCACTCCGGCGTGAAATAGGGCCGCCAGGGACTGCGGCGGATGAGCATATCCATCCGGGCGCAGTTGCGTATCTCGATGCCCTGAGGGCAGGGCATACAGTAGCCGCAGCTGCGGCAGAACTGGCCGCCCAGCTCCGCCCGGTCGGCGTCGATGACCGCCTGCAGGTCACTGTCCAGGGACGGGTCCTCCGCCCCCAGAGCCAGCCACTGCTCCAGCTCTTCCATGGTCTGCACGCCGTAAATGGGCACCACGTTTTTCTGCTCCTTCATGAAGGCGTGGACCACCCGCGCGTTGGACAGCAGGCCGCCCGCCAGGGCCTTCATGGCGATGAAGCCCACGTCGTGCTCAGCGCAGGAGCGGACCAGATCGTTCTCCTCCGGGCTGGACAGGTAGCTGAAGGGGTACTGCAGCGTCTCAAACCGGCCGGAGGCCACCGCCTCCTCCGCAAAGCGGATGGAGTGGCTCGTCACGCCGATGTGGCGGATATAGCCCTTTTCCTTGGCCTCCTGGGCGGCCTGCCACGGGCCGTTGTCGATCTCTTCCCAGTTGGAGACCATGTGGAACTGGAACAGGTCTATGTAGTCCGTTTTCATCCGCTCCAGAGAGCTCTGGATATGTTTGGCCACCATGTCGTGGTCCCGGGCCATGCTCTTCGTGGAGATGACGATATCCTCCCGCACGTCGGCCAGGGCCAGGCCGATCTTTTCCTCCGAGTCTGTGTAGGCGTTGGCGGTGTCAAAGTAGCGTATGCCGCCCTCGTAGGCCCGCCGGAGGATGCGGACCGCCTCGTCCTTGTCCCGCCGCTGGATGGGCAGGGCCCCGAAAGCAGGCTTTGTCACTGTGAGCTCGCTCTTGCCAAGCCGTATCGTCTGCATATATATCACCTCAAAATGAGTATAACACATTTTCTGACAGAAGCCAATAGATTTGCGCGGAGGGCCCAAGTGCTGTATACTATAGCGGACGGGATACCACACCGCCGGGGAGGGCACATCATGGGCCAGATCATCGAGATACGGGATATCGAAGCGCCAGAGCTGGATATATTTGCCCGGCTGACAGAGGCGCAGCTGCGCAACCGGCGGGAGCCGGAGATGGGCATATTCATCGCCGAGAGCCGGAAGGTCATCCACGTGGCTCTGGACGCCGGGTGTCAGCCCGTGGCCCTGCTCATGGAGCGGCGGCATATCCGGGGCCAGGGCGGGGACGTGATCGCCCGGTGCGGGGACGCGCCGGTGTATACCGGGGACCGGGAGGTGCTGGAAAAGCTGGCCGGGTATACGGTCAACCGGGGCATTCTCTGCGCCATGCGGCGGCCGGTCATGCCCGCCCCGGTGGATGTGTGCGCCGGGGCCCGGCGGCTGGCAGTGCTGGAGGGCATCGTGGACGCGGCCAATGTGGGGGCCATCTTCCGCTCCGCCGCGGCCCTGGGCGTGGACGGGGTGCTCGTCAGCCCTACCTGCTGCGACCCCATGAACCGGCGGGCGGTCCGGGTGAGCATGGGCACCGTGCTGCAGGTGCCGTGGGCATACGTGGACGGCTGGCCCCAGAAGGGGCTGGCGCTGCTGCGGGAGCAGGGCTTTCTCACCGTGGCCCTGGCCCTGACCGGGGACTGCGTGGACATCGACGACGCCCGGCTCATGGCCGCCGGACGGCTGGCCCTGGTGCTGGGCGCGGAGGGCGACGGCCTGAGCCCGCGCACCATCGCCGCCTGCGACGTGGCCGCTCGCATCCCCATGGGCAACGGCGTGGACTCGCTGAACGTGGCCGCCGCCGGGGCGGTGGCTTTCTGGCAGCTCCGTCCCCGGGTCTGAACCGTCCGCTATTTTTTCAAAGAAATACAAAAGTCGTCCTTGATATTCCCGCCGCGATGCGTTATAATAGCAAGGCTTTGAATAAGCGGCTGTAGCTCAGCTGGATAGAGCGTTGGCCTCCGGAGCCAAAGGTCGTGGGTTCGAATCCCGTCAGCCGTACCATGACGAGTACCCATAAGGGACTTGAGTTCCCTTGTGGGTATTCTCTTTTA
>CANRNA010000137.1 GCA_947631805.1 uncultured Oscillospiraceae bacterium
TCCATCACCCCGTCCCGGGCGGTGAGCAAAATGACGGGCATGGCCGATTCGTTCCGCAGCCGCCGGAGCACCTCCAGGCCGTTCAGGCCCGGGAGCATCAGGTCCAGCAGCATCAGGTCGAACCGGCCGGACAGGGCCAGCGCCAGCCCCTCCCGGCCGTCGGCGGCCTTGGCCACGGCGTAGCCCTCGTGTGTCAGCTCCAGCTCCAGAAAGCGGGCGATGCCGCTCTCGTCCTCAACGATAAGGATGTTTATGGGCACGGTGTCGCCTCCTCTGCTTTCGGCGTGTCAGCTGTGCTCGTCCTCGTCGTGGAGGGACTCCTTGATGCCGTCGGCCAGGTCGCTCATTTTGCCCATGGCGTCATTGATGCTGTCCCGGCCCAGCTGGCGGCCTGTGAACTGATACCGACAGCCCAGAAACAGCCCCGTGATGAGCGCCACCAGTAGCAGCCCGACGCTGGCGAACAGCAGCACGATCAGCACCAGCACCGGCACCGTGATGATCTGCTTGTCCTGGTGGAAGACCACAAAGTCGTTGTCCAGGGTGATGCGCAGCAGCTTTTTCACATATCCCCACAGGGCCGAGAAGCCATCTGCCAGCACCTTGTGGTCCTGCCTGCCGCTGACGTTGCGCACCGGGCGCACGCCGCTGTCCCCCGCCGGGCCGGTCTTCATATCCACCGCCGGGCCGGAGGTCTTGTGGGCCCGCTCCAGGGCCACCATGGCGTCCAGCAGGTCCCAGTGGTTCTCCTCTAAGGCGGTGCGGGCCTCCTCCAGGGACACGCCCGCTTTTTTGCTCAGAAGCTCTGCCATTTCGTACCGTTCCATTCACGATACCTCCTTGTCCTCGTCTGCCCACAGCATACCAGCCCCGGCTTAAAAGGGAATGGAAGCCGGATTAAAAAAGGATTAGAAATCGCCGAAAAAGTCATATCGTCATGGGAGCAGGGCTCCGGAACGGCGTGGGCTCCGGGGTCGGCACGGGGGTGGGTTCCGGGGTGGGCTCGGGGAAGAAGCCGTAATCCTCCGGGCAGGCGGGGTACTGGCTGGTGTCCCACCAGTACACGCCCCACAGGTCCTCGTCCCCGGCCAGGAAGATGTCCGTCTCCCCGCCGGAGATGTCCACGTGATAGCTGGTCCCGTCCAGGGTCACGATATTCCAGCAGTGGCTCTCCCCGTCCATCCGGCCCGTCACGGTCCGGCAGTCGATGCCCAGGGCCTGGCAGCCCGCCTCCAGGGCCAGGGCCATGCCCTCGCTGTCCGCCCCGCCGCCGGTCAGGGCGTCCCAGGCGGTGGAGCCGGTCTGGGCGGGGCCGCACCGGTCGGTGAGGCAGAGGCACAGGGCGTAGACGAGCTCCGCCTCCCCGCCGCCCTCGGCGTCGGCCCGGCTCTGGGCCTCGGCCGTCATCTGGGCCAGGGCGTCGGCCAGCTCCTGCCGCCGGGCGGCCAGGGCCGCCTCGTCCATACCGTAGCGGAGGGTTATCTCCGCGATGCGGTCGGTCCCGGTCTCCGGGTACAGGCCCACCTCCGCCTCCGGCAGCACCGGACAGAGCAGCGGGTCGGCGTAATAGGCCCGGGAGATGTGGTCGTATATGTCCCCGGCGGTAACGCCGCTCCCTTCCAGGCCCAAAACGAGATAGCTCTCCCCGTGGAGAAGGGCCTGGGCCAGCCGGTCCGGCAGGCTGTCGGCGGGTATAGTCGGCTCCAGGGCCTCTATCTGGGAGGCGCTGCGCTTGTAGGCGATGTTGACCTGGGCCTGGTAATAGCTGACGATGCGGCTCAAGTCATAGCTGATGTAGTCCACGGCGAAGGAGCCGATGGCCGTGGAGGACTTGACCGCCCAGCAGGCGGCGGATATGTCCTGACTGATGGAGCCCTCGTAGTTGACGAACTGGAGCTGGGCCGAGGGGACCCGGTCCGAGACAAGCTGGACGATGGCCCGGCGCAGGGCTGCGTAATCGGTTATATTGTCGTAGGCGATGTCCCCGGCGTCCTCCTGGACGGCGGGGGCCTGGTAGGGTTCGCTGACGGTGTATTCCGCGTCGAAGACGGCGGAGCACCCGCCCAGAAACAGCAGCGCCCCCGCCGCCAGCGCCGCCAGGGCCCGGCGCGGACGGTCCATCAGTAGCCCAGGTCCTGGCGGATGAGCACGACCTCCATGCTGTCGCACCACCAGGGCCGCTTCCACAGCACCAGCAGGGCGTTGCACAGCCGCTCCGGGGAGGCACAGTCATAGCACTTGTCCGCCCCGACGGCGCAGGGGGTCTTTTTCGACAGACGGCGGGCGTTCAGGGGAGCGGCCACGTTCCGGGCCCGGTCCAGGGCCTCGGGGAAGGGGCCGGACAGCTTGTTCCGGCCTATGACGAATATGACCCGCTCCTTTTTCATCACGGACCCGGCCAGACGGTTGCCCCGGCCGTCGATGTTCAGGATGAAGCCCTCCTGGCTGACGGCGTTGGCGCTGGTGAGATACACCTGGGCGTTGCAGGCGTTGAGGCACACGTCCTCGCCGGGCTGGACCTGGTGCCAGTAGACGGTGTTGTCCGCCGCCAGCCGGTCATACACGTCCAGGGCCCCCAGGGTCATACTGCCGCCCATGCCCACGGTCTTGCCGTGGATGGACCCGGCCAGATAGTCCGCCGCCTGCTCCTTGGTATCGAACACCTTCACGTCGAAGCCGTTTTTCCGCAGGTTTTCGATGATGTGCTCCATGGTCTTTTCCTCCTGTTAATCTATTTTTTCAAGGTCCTGGAAGTTCTTTCCGAAGACTTCATGGGACTGGGTGACGATGACGAAGGCGTGCTCGTCGATGTCGGAGACGATCTTTTTCAGGGCGGGTATCTGGTGGCGCTTCACGGCGCACAGCACCACATACCGGTCCTCGCCGCTGTAGGCCCCCTCGCCCTTGAGCAGCGTGGCGCCCCGGCGGAGCCGACCGCCGATGGTCTGGGCGATATCCTGAGGGTAGCTGGTGATGATGTAGCAGACGCTGGAGTTGGACGTGCCGTACAGGAGCAGGTTGACCATCCGGGAGGACACGAACATGGTGATGACCGTGTACATGGCCGCGTCGGCCCGCCGGAATATGAGGGCGAAGGCGGCCACCACCACCGCGTCCAGCACCAGGCCGATGGTCCCCAGCTGGATATAGGCGTATTTGCGCCGGAGCATCCGGGAGAGGATGTCCGTGCCGCCGCTGGTGCCCCCGGCGGTGAAGATGAGCCCGTAGCCCAGGCCCCGGAGAAGGCCGCCGTATACCGCCGCCAGCAGGATGTCGTTGGTGAGGGTGACGTGGAACAGGGCGAAAAAGTCAATGGCCAGGCTGGACCCCACCATGCCTATGAGGGAGTAGACGATGAACCGCAGGCCGAACTGCTTCCAGGCCACCGCGAACAGGGGTATGTTCATCACGATGATCATCACGCCCACGGGCAAGCCCAAAAGCAGGTTCAATATCTGGGCGATGCCGGTCAGGCCGCCGGAGACGATGCTGTTGGGGAAGGTGAGAAAGGAGAAGCTGAAGCCGACGATGATGCAGCCGACGATGTTGATGGCCACGGCCTTGCCGTCGGTCTTGAGAAATTGAAGCACTTTTTGCATATAAGCCTCGCAGAGTTTGCGCCCGCAGGCGCAGATAAAATGGGACCGGGGGCGCGTGCCCCGGGAAAATTCCTCATCGGCCTGCAAGTGTGCGGGCCTTCTCATTTGAAAGGCTCTGCCCTTCAGATGAACGTCATCTGTTCTTCGCCCCGGTCGGCGTCGGTGAGCTTTGCCCCGGCGGCGGGGATGGAGCGGACCCGGTAGCGGGCCTGGTTCCGGATGGGGGATCCCGACAAAAGCTGGGCCCGGACCACGGGATACTTTTTCACGGTCATCACCTGCACGCCCTGGGTGGTGCGGCTGGTCTTGGGGGCCAGCAGGGCCGTGCTGAACACCACGCACCGGCCCTCCGCCGAGGTGACCGCTATCTCCTGCTCCTCCTCCAGGGGCAGAAGGGCCGCCAGGGGGGATTTGTCGCTGTAGGCGCCGGTGAGCTTTTTCCGGTTGGTCTTGGTGGCGTAGGCCGCCAGGGGCAGCCGGGCGCACTTGCCGTTTTGGAAGAACAGCAGGATGGTGCCGGAGTAGTCCCCGCACAGCACGGCGGAGAGGATGGTCTCCCCCTCGTCCATGCCCAGCGCGCCGGGCAGATAGTCCCCCAGGGCGCTGGCCTTCGTCTCCTTCACGTCGGCCACCCGCAGCTTGTATGCCTGCTGCCGGTTGGTGAACAGCAGCAGCTCCGCGGTGTTGGAGCTGTCCCAGTACCAGCCCAGGCCGTCGTCCTCCTTGTACTTCTGCTCCCCGCTCATCCGCAGGCTCTGGGGGGTTATCTTCTTGAAATACCCGTGCCGGGACAAAAACAGGTGGACGGGGTAGTCCTCTGCCCCGGCGGGGGTGTCGTCATAAGTCTCTATCTCCTTGGCGTAGACAAGGCCGGTCCGCCGGGGAGAGGGGTATTTCTTCATCACCTGGCGCAGCTCGTCGGTGATGATGGACCGGATGCGCCGCCGGTTGGACAGGGTGTCCTCCAGGTCCTTTATCTCCTCCGCCAGGGCGGAGGTCTCCTCCACCCGCTTGAGGATGTACTCCCGGTTTATGTTGCGCAGGCGTATCTCCGCCACGTACTCCGCCTGGACCTGGTCGATGCCGAAGCCTATCATCAGGTTGGGCACTACCTCGGCCTCGGTCTCCGTTTCCCGGATGATGGCGATGGCCTTGTCGATGTCCAGCAAAATGGCCTTCAGGCCCTCCAGCAGGTGGAGCTTTTCCCGTTTTTTCGTCAGGTCGAAATACACCCGTCGCCGGACGCACTCTGTCCGCCAGGCTATCCACTCGGTGAGTATCTCGCCCACCCCCAGCACCTGGGGGGACCCGGCGATAAGTATGTTGAAGTTGCAGGGGTAGTTGTCCTGCAGGGGCGTGAGCCGGAACAGCTTGGCCATGAGCCTGTCCGGGTCGGTGCCCCGCTTCACGTCGATGGCCAGCTTGAGCCCGCCCAGGTCCGTCTCGTCCCGCATGTCGGCTATCTCCCGGACCTTCCCCTCCCGGATGAGGTCCCGGCACTTGTCGATGACCGCCTCGGCGGTGGTGGTGTAGGGCAGCTCGTATATCTCGATGATGTGCTCCTTCTCCACATAGCGCCACCTGGCCCG
>CANRNA010000138.1 GCA_947631805.1 uncultured Oscillospiraceae bacterium
GCCTTTGCCGCGGACGACGTGGCGTGGCCTGAAAGCCCTGTGACCATCATCGTGCCCTTCAACAACGGCGGCGACTCTGACTTCAACGCCCGCGTTCTGACCACCTATCTGGAGGAAGAGCTGGGCCAGACCTTCGTCATCGAGAACATCGCCGGTTCCGGCGGCTCCATCGGCACCCAGGAAGCGGCCGACGCCGAGCCCGACGGCTACACCCTGCTTTCCAACCACAACTCCATCCAGATCAGCTATGCCTCCGAGATATCCGAGGTCAACATGGACGACTTTGAGATCGTGGGTATGTATGCCCAGAACCCCGGCGACGTGATCGCTGTCTCCGCCGAGAGCGGCATCACCAACCTGGACGAGCTGGTGGCCGCCTCCCAGGAGAAGAAGATGACCGTTGCCACCAACATCGGCGCCACCACCCAGGTGGAGTCGTTCATGCTGGGCGAGTACGCCAACGTGACCCAGGTGGACGTGGGCGCCGTGTCCGACAAGATCGTGGCGCTGCTGGGCGGCCAGGTGGACATCATCATCGGGCCCTACGGCAATATCCAGCCCTACGTGGAGAGCGGCGACATGAACATTCTGGCTGTGTGCACGCCTGAGCGCGCCCCCGGCTATCCCGACGTGCCCACCTGCGTGGAGCAGGGCTATGACATCGTCTGGCAGACCAGCTTCTTCATGGGCTTCCCCAAGGGGACCGATCAGGCCATCGTTGACAAGTTCGCCGAGGCCCTGAAGAAGATCGTCACCACCAACGAGGATTATGCCGCGGACATCATGGAGGCCTACTACGAGTATCCCACCTGGATGGACGCCGAGGAGGCTCTGGAGGCTTTTGCCGAGGCCGAGGAGACCATCAACCGCTACACCCTGACCAGCCTTGGCTGACAGGGCCTGCAAGGACAAGAAAAACTTTTGATTGGAGTGTTATAGACTATGGGAATCGGTAACAGATCTTATGAGAAATTTCAGCGCGCCCCCAAGGAACTGATCGAACTGTTCCGGGGTATCCCCGTGGCGAACATCGCCGACAATATGAGCCGCATCTCCTGCGTTGACCAGGGCATCAAGCCCATGAGCAGCTATTGCAGCATCCTGGGCACGGCCTTCACGGTCAAGGCCCCGGCGGGCGATAACCTGATGTTCCACAAGGCCCTGGACATGATCCAGGAGGGCGATGTGCTGGTCATCGACGGCAACGGCTGCATGGAGCGCTCCCAGTGCGGAGAGATCATGTGCACCTACGCCTACAAGAAGGGATGCGCGGGTATCGTTGTGGACGGTGTGGTCCGGGACCTGGAGGGGCTCCGCAGGCTGCCGCTTCCCGTCTATGCACGCGGTGCGCAGGCCAATGGCCCGTTCAAAAACGGTCTGGGCGAGCTGAACGTGCCTGTGCCCATCGGCGGCATCGTCATCTATCCGGGGGATATCATCGTCAGCGACGCCGACGGCCTGCTGGCCATCCGGCCTTATGAGGCGGAGGAGCTGGCCAAGAAGGCCCGGGCGACCCTGGAGGCGGAGACCGCCATCCTGGAGAAGATCCGTGCCACCGGCGAGTGGAACCGCAAGGTGTTCCAGGACTCCATCGCCCACAGCGGCGTGGAGCTCATCGACGGCGAATACCGTTACATCTGATTCGTCGGCGGGGCGGGGGAGCGAAAAACGACCCCGCCCCGTTTTCAACCGAGGCTGAAGATCGGCTAAGCTTTATGCTATGGAGGATATGACCATGATGCGTGATATGGTGGAGCAACTTTATTTGGTGAAGGACAATAACTGCGCGGAGACTACGCTCCGCGTGATAAATGATAGATATGCCCTGGGATTGAAAGAAGAGGACTTCAAACTGGTGGGCGGCTATGGAGCGGGCTTCGGCTGCGGCATCACCTGCGGCGTGCTGGCCGCGGGCATCGCGGCCATCGGGAAGATGACCATCCAGGGCCGGGCCCATGCCACGGAGGGATTCAAAGAGCTGTGCGCGGCTTATGTGGCGGCGTTCAAAGAGAAGATCGGGTGCCTGGACTGCACCGATGTGAAGGAGAAATACTTTGCCGGAGAGGAGCGGCGCTGCCTGTCGGCCGTCCAGCTGGGGGCGGACCTGTTTGAGCAGTTCGCGGCGGAGCACGGCCTCTGCCCGGCGGAAGGGAGCGGGAAATGAAGGTAGTGGTAGTAGGGGGCGTAGCGGGCGGAGCGTCCGCGGCGGCCCGTATACGGCGCCTGGATGAGCAGGCTGAGATCGTGATGTTCGAGCGGGGGGCGGACGTGTCGTTCTCCAACTGCTCGCTGCCCTATTATATCGGGGGCGCGGTGGCGGACCGGGAGGACCTGGTCATGATGACGCCGGAGAGCTTCAAAAAGCGGCATAACATCGACGTGCGCGTGAAGAGCGAGGTGGTGGAGATATGCCGGGAGAAAAAGTGCGTCCGGGTCCGGGAGCTGGCGAGCGGACGAACCTATGAGGAGAGCTACGACAAGCTGGTGCTGGCCCCCGGCGCGAATCCCGTGGTGTCCAAGCGCATCGGCGGGGTGGACAGGGAAAACGTGTTCACCGTGCGGAACGTGACGGACATCGGACGGCTGAAGGACTACGTGGACGAAAAAGACGTGCACGATGTGGTCGTGGCAGGCGGCGGTTTCGTGGGCATCGAGCTGGCGGAGAACTTCGTCAGGGCGGGGCGGAAGGTGAGCATCATCGAGGGCCTTGATCAGATCATGGCGCCCTTTGACACGGATATGGCCCAACTGCTGCACAAGGAGCTGATGGACAACGGCGTCAGCCTGTATCTGAACAGCATGGTGTCGGCCATTACGGACGAGGGCGTGACGGCGGTGAGGGACGGCCGGGAATTCCAGGTGCCCGCGGAGGCGGTGGTCCTGTCCATCGGCGTGAAGCCGGAGACGGAGCTGGCGGTGAAGGCGGGGCTGATGCTGGGAGAGAGCGGGAGCATCCGGGTGGACCACAATTACCGGACCAATGACCCGGACATCTACGCGGTGGGCGATGCGGTGGAGACCTTTGACCGGCTGGGCCGCAGGTACGGCGTGTTCGCCCAGGCGGGCCCCGCCCAGCGGCAGGCCCGTGCGGCGGCGGACCACATCTGCGGGCTGCAGCACAACAACAAGGGCTATATCGCCACGTCCTGCCTGCGGGTGTTTGGACTGAACGCGGCCTGCACGGGGATGAATGAGAAGGCGGCGAAGCGGGCCGGGGTGCCGTACGAGGTGGCCTATGTGCTGCCCCCCGATAAAGTGAGCATCATGCCCGACAGCCACTATATGGCCTTTAAGCTGCTGTTTGAGGTGCCCACGGGACGGATACTGGGGGCCCAGGCGATCGGCAGAGGGGACGCGGTCCGGCGCATCGACGTGATCGCGGCTATGGTGACCATGGGCGGCACATTGGAGGACCTGAAGGAGCTGGAGCTGTGCTATTCCCCAGTGTACGGCACGGCGAAGGACGTGGTGAACCACGCAGCGCTTGTGGGTTTGAATCTGCTGTACGGCCGTGTACGCCAGGTGCGCGTGGATAAGGTACGGGAGCTGGTGGAGAACGGGGCGTACATCATCGACGTGCGGGAGCCGGGGGAGTATGCCCGGGGCCATTTGAAGAACGCGGTGAATATCCCCCTGTCCCAGTTCCGGGAGAGGATGGAAGAGGTACCTAGGGACGTGCCGGTGTATCTGCACTGCCGTACATCCCAGCGGAGCTACTACGCGCTGTGCGAGCTGCAGGGCAGGGGCTGGAGGAATGTCAGCAATATCAGCGGGTCCTTCCTGGGGATATGCCTGCATGAGTATTTCCGCGACCAGTCCGATGGCCGGGACCCCATCGTCACGGCTTATAACTTCGCTTAATGCGCGCTGCGGGGAAAGGAGCATGATATGGTAACGAGCAACAGGATATGGGATAAACTGAAAAAAGGCGAGCCGGTCATTGGCTGCCAGATACGCACCCGGTCCCCCATGATCGCGGAGGTATACGGCTGCTGCGGGTTCGACTATGTGTTCATCGAGGGGGAGCACTTCCCCTACGGGCCGGAGTCGGTGCTGGACATGGTGGTGGCCTGTGAGCTGGCGGGTATCGAGCCGCTGCTGCGGATCGTGGACCATGACCCGGGAAAGATACTCCAGGCGCTGGATATGGGCGTCAAGGGCATGATCGTGCCCCACTGCGACAGCGGCGCGGAGGCCCGGGCCCTGATGACGGCGGGCAAATATGGGCCGATAGGGGAGCGGGGCTTTTCCAACACCTCCCGGGCCACCGGCTACGGGACCCTGCCCATGGAGACCTATAAGGAGCTGGCCAACGCAAACACCATGATCATCCCTATGATCGAGAGCAGAGCGGCGGTGGAAAATCTGGACGAGATATTGGACGCAAAGGTAGACGCGCTCCACATAGGTCCGTTTGACCTGGCGGAGTCCTACGGCGCTTCCGTGCATGACAAGACCGTCCAGCAGGCCATAGATACCGTGCTGGAGAAGGCGACGGCGGTCGGTGTGCCCGTGGCGACCGTGTCCGCCACGCCGGAGGAAGCCGCGCGCAATCTCCGCAAGGGCTTTCGGATGATCTCCTTCAGCTCAGACCTGGCGCTTTTGAAAAGCGCAGGCACCAGAGCCCTGGAGCAGATCCGCTCGGCGCTGTAAGAAGTACATATCACCGGGCCGCAGCTTTTGAACAGCACCCCATTTGTTAGGCAGTATGGTATACTACTAACGAATGGGGTGTTGCTTATGCCAAAAGGGAAGCCGAAATACAGCGGAGAATTCAAGCAAAGAGTCGTAGAGACAATGATGCGGGAGAAACTGAGCTACTGCGAAGCGGCACGGGAATATGGAATAACCAATCACAAGTCAGTTGCCAGATGGGAGCGCATCTATCTCGAAGAAGGGCCGGAAGGACTGTATGTTGAGAGACGAGGGCGAGGAAGTAAAGGTCGTCCGCCAAAGGGACTGCGCCCGGAGGTAGAGGAAGATTTGCTGGCCGAGGTGCAGCGGTTACGGGCGGAGAATGCATATCTAAAAAAATTGAATGCCTTGGTTGCC
>CANRNA010000139.1 GCA_947631805.1 uncultured Oscillospiraceae bacterium
ATACTCCGCCCACCGGGCGGGAGAGGAGGAGGTGGCGGTCAGCTCGTCTAAGGACAGCTTGGCGTTGAGGCCCATGTCCGCCCCGTGGATGAGCAGAAGCGCCGCCCCCGCCGCCGCGGTCAGGCCCCTTCTCCCCCCCGGAGAGAGCAGGATGTACAGCGCCCCGCACAGCACCGCCGTCACCGCCAGGGCCTCCCAGATGACCGCCGGTGTGACGTAGGTATAGCTCCGGCCCAGGAAGGCCAGCGCGGCGGCCGCCCCCGTCACGGCCGGGGGCAGAAGGAGCTGCCGGGGCCCTATCCCCTCCCGGAGATGGGACAAGCACCGGTCCGCCGCCCCGATGAGCAGAAAGCTGAACAGAAAGCTGTAGCGGTAATTGTACCAGGTGGGCACATTCATGCCGTGCCAGACAAGGTCCGGCGCGGATACCCAAAACGACACCGTCAGCAGCGCCAGCAGCCCCGCCGTCCACAGCCGCCGCCGCAAGGGCGTGGCCCGGTCAACGAAGTACAGCGCCCCCAGGCCCATAGTCACCGTGCCGCAGAAGATGTGAGGCAGGCCCACCGGGGTCAGCTCCCCGAAGTCGAAGGCCCCCACGAACAGCTTGGAGAACAGGGCCGGGAAGTCGAATTTCAGCGCCAGGGACAGCTCGCTCAGGGAGAAGGACGCCTTCCCCCCCATCAGGGCCATGAAGGCCGGGACCAGTATGACCGCTCCCAGGGCCCCCGCCCCCAGACTGGACAGGGCAAAATCCACCAGCCGCCCCCAGGGCCGGACGGTCTCCGTCTTCGGCCTGGACAGGAGCTCATACAGGAAAAACAGCACCGAGAACAGGCACAGGATATATCCGATGTAGAAATTCAGGGCCAGGGCCCCCGCCAGGGACAGCACATAGACCCACCGGCCCCGGCCCTCCGCCAGCCGGGAGATGCCCAGGGCCACCACCGGCAGCAGGATCACGCAGTCCTGCCACAGATAGTTCAGGCTGTAGGCCACCATGTAGGCCATCATGCCGTAGGCCAGCGCCGGGAGCAGCAGCCGCCAGCCATAGCCGTGGCGCTGGCCGCAGTAGAGGGCCATGGTCAGCCCGCACAGGCCCACCCGCAGGATGTAAAGCACGCTCACCGCCGTGAGCAGCTCCTCCCGTGGGAACAGGCAGCACAGCAGATTCAGCGGGCTCATGAGATAATAGGCGATGACCCCCAGCATATCGCCCCCCAGGGCCATGCTGGGCAGATACAGAGCGCTGGCCTTGCCCGTGAGCAGGTCCCGCAGGGAGCCCAGGAAGGAGAGATACTGGTTGGACATGTCCAGCACGCTCAGGCTCCGGCTGCCGAAGGGACATATCCCGCTCAGGGCGAACACCAGCCCCATCACCCCCATGGGCAGCAGGGCGCACGAGGCCAATATGACGCCTTTTTTCGCTTTTCGGTCCATAGTCTTCCCCCTGGGGCACATAGTGGTGCGGTCCCGGCGTCAGCCGGGAGCAAAACGCCTAAAATCAAACACTTTGCAGCTATTATAGCAGGAAACCCGGTGCAGGACAAGCCGTGTCCGGCGGAAAGGCCCGCTTGACACAATATGATGGATAGGGTATAATACGCCAGTGCCAAGAGGCAAATCTATTCAAAGGAGAACTGTCATGAAGAAAGCGATCGTTTTCGCGCTTGCGCTTTGTATATTGCTGACTATGTGCGCCGCCTGCGACAAGAAGACGGAGGCCAGCAACGACGGCCCCGCCCCCACCAGCATCCCCTTTGTCACCGCCCCGCCCGACGACATGCTGAACGAGGAAGACCTGGTCGCCCCGGATGGCTCCAAGAACTTCATCATCGCCGAGGACAACAGCGCCCCCTTCGTGGGCCTGGACCCCAACAACCTGGAGAACGCCTCCGAGGAGGCCAAGATAGCCCTGACCATGGAGGGTGAAGACCTGGAGGACCTGATCGAGGCCATCGGCGAGCCCCAGAGCACCGAGTACACCCTCAGCTGCATCGCCCCCGACTCCGGCGCGCTGGACGGGCTGCTGTTCTATGAGGACTTCACCGTGTCCACCATCCGCTATCCCGACGGCTCCGAGATCATCCAGGGCGTCTTCTGAGAAGAAAAGAATATCGAAAAAATCTGCCTCGCCCCGTATCCTTCCGATACAGGGCGAGGCGTTTTCTGTTTTGTCCGTTCCCGGCTCACGCCGTCCGTTACGCTCCGGCCACCTGGACGCCCTCCATGCGCACAGCCAGAGGGCCGTCGTAGTCCTTGACGCGAAACCGCTCCCGGGAGAAGGTCATCCGGCCCTGGGCGTCCAGGATGCTGCCGTTGACGGACCCGCCGGTGACCGGGGTCACCTTGCCGTTTTCATGGAGAAAGCCCAGCCGCAGCTCCCCGCCGAAGTGGCCGCTGAGGGGGTCCATCTGGAAGTCGGAGAAGCTCACCGCGTGCAGGCAGGGCTCGCTCGTCAGCTCTTCCATGGGCGCGCTCCCCGTGCTCACGCGCACGGCCCTGTAATCCCCGGTGGGCTCCACGCCCAGATAGTGGGCGAAGCGGGGGCCGCCGTGGATGGTCCTGAGCACGCCCTCCTCCAGCAGGGGCCGGTCGGCCATGGGCACGCCGAAGGCCGTGTAGGGCTCGGCGGCCACCAGATCGACGGTGAGCCTGTCGCCGGTGACGTCCTCCCCTTGGACCGCGTCCCCCATCTGGAAGGGGGAGTATTTCTGGTAGATCATGCTGGCCCCGGCCCGGCCCACATAGTAGCTGAGAAGCTCTCCCATCTGCTCCCGGTCCAGCACCAGGGAATAGGTCCCGGTCCTGGGGGCGGCTACGGCCTGGGCCCGGGCGCTGGTCATGGCGAGGGCCTGGCGCACCTCCCGGCGCAGCGCCTCCGTATCCGGCTCCCGGAAGGAAAACTGGTGATAGGTCTCCACGTCCTGGGGCGCGGGGCACTGGCACACGTACTCGCCCCATACCTCGTACTGCTCCCAGCTCACGTCCGCTCCCTGGGAGGTGAGGATGCGGGTATCTATCCGGCGCATGAATATCTCCGCAGAGTTGATGAACACGTCCTCTCCCCTGTCCTCGGCGAACAGGGCCTCCGCCATGGTCTTCATGCTCTCGGCCAGGGTCCTGCCCGCGAAGCCACCCTTGTCGGGCCTGTGGGGCTCCTTGACCCCCTGAGGCAGGGGATACCAGCGGTTGGCCACGAACTGGGCGGCGAACCAGGCCCGGCTGATGGCGGCGCGGAGCTCCCCCTCCGACATGCCCGGCCGCACCGTGGCCTCCGAATCCCCCAGCATTTTCTCCCCGTCCTTTTCAAAGGGGCGGAACACGCGCACGGTCCGGACAGTGGTGTCCTCCCGGCGGGTCAGGTCCAGATTTTTCTTCACATAGAACGACTCCAGAGAGTCGGTGTGCTTTTCGGTGATGACGTACTGCTCAACGCCCAGCTCCCGCAGGGCGGCAACGATCTTTTCCATAACGGTCCCTCCTTAACCCAGACGTATGCGGGCTTTGATGTACGGCCCGCCGTCGGACACCTTCACCCACTCCTTGTGGCCCTTGCCGCAGAAGCCGGAGCCCGAGAGCTCTGTGGCCTCCGACATGGCGGAGATGGACTTGAGAAGGTCCGGCACATAGCCGGTGAGCACCACCGGGGAGAAGATGCGGCCGGTGAGCTTTCCGTCCTTTATTTCCCGGGCAATGTTCACCATGCACTGGATGCCCCAGTTCTTCGGGTCCTCCATGCCGCTGGAGGGGCACTCCAGGTACATGCCGTACTTCACGGAGGCAATCATGTCCTCCAGCTTGTCATGCCCCGGCTCGAACCAGGTGTTGGTCATGCGGGTATACGCCTTGCGGGCGAAGCTCTCCCGGCGGCCGTTGCCCGTGGGCTCGGTGCCCAGGGCCAGGGCGGACTGCAGGTCGCTGATGCCGGTCTTCAGCACGCCCTTGTCGATGATGACGGTGTCATGAGCCAGGGTGCCCTCGTCGTCAAAGAAATAGGTGGCGGTCTGTAGGGCGGAGGACGCCCCGTCGTGCATGGTCACCAGGGGCGAGGCCACATACTTGCCCACGAACTGGGGCGCCTGGGCCCGGTCCTTGACGAACATGTCCATCTCCACCCCGTGGCCGAAGGCCTCGTGGACGATCATGCCGGTGGTGGCCGGGTCGCAGATGCACTCATACTCCCCGGGTATCATGGGCTCGCTGTCCAGCAGGTCCAGCACGGTCTTCACACAGGGGGCCACGCTCTGCTCCAGCGACGCCATCAGCTCCATGCCCCCCAGGCCGGAGCAGGGCCGGTACGCCTGCTTCACCTCCTGGCCCTTCACGGCGGCGGTGGCCACCGCCCCGTCCAGGTACATCACGCTCTGGGTCATGTCCTTTTCCCTGGACAGGAACAGCTTGGTGTACCGCTGCCATGTCATCTGGGCGATGAAGTCCAGCAGCGCCTCGTCCATGGCCAGGCCCTTGTCCCGCAGGGCGGTGAGCCGGGCCAGAATGGCCTCGTCCCCTGCCTCCTCCGGGTCTGTCTCATATTCCGTGGCGTCGGAGAAGACCGTGGGCTCCTCCGCAGGCGGGGCATAGGCATTGGCCCCCAGGCCCTCCGGGCGCACGCGGGAGGCCAGCAGCGCTTTCACCGCCCCTACCACGGCGGGGATGGTGTCCGCCTCCAGCTCCGTGAAGGAATACTCCGCGTAGCGGCCCCCGTCCAGGGCCTTCACCACGAAGCCCCGGGCGTTGTCGCCCTCCCCCACGACGACGCTTTGGCGGCTGACCCGGTAGTGCTTGCCCATCATGTCCTCCGCCAGGACGGAGGCGTATTCAAACTCCGCGCACAGCGCGTCCCGCAGCGCCGTCAGCAGCGGGCGTTTTTCCCGGATAAAGGCGCTTTCCTGTACCTTCAAACTCTCTCAGCTCCATTCCGTATAGTGTTGATACATCATCTAACGAGGTATCTCTTTTGTCATAATAGCACCGCTTTGCCCGCCTGTCAAGACCCC
>CANRNA010000140.1 GCA_947631805.1 uncultured Oscillospiraceae bacterium
TGCTGGGCGGGCTGGACATCATCATCAACGCCGCCGGCATCCAGCGCCGTCACCCCTGCGAGCAGTTCCCCAAGGAGGACTGGGACGCGGTGCTGGAGGTGAACCTGACGGCTCCCTTCGTCCTCAGCCAGCTGGCCGCCCAGGAATTCCTGAAAAAGGAAAAGCCCTACGGCAAGATCATCAACATCTCCTCCATGCTGGCCTTCTTCGGCGGCTTCACCGTGCCCGCCTACGCCGCGTCCAAGGGCGGCGTGTCCCAGTTCAGCAAGGCCATGTGCAACGAGCTGGCCGGGAAGGGCATCAACGTCAACTGCATCGCCCCCGGCTACATGGACACCGAGATGAACACCGCCCTCACCGACCCCAGCAACCCCCGCTACAAGGAGATAACCGACCGCATTCCCGCCCATCGCTGGGGCACCCCGGACGACATGAAGGGCACGGCCATTTTCCTGGCCAGTCACGCCTCCGACTATCTCAACGGCGCCATCATCCCCGTGGACGGCGGCTATCTGGTGAAATAAGGAGGCGGCGTCATGGCAAAATACTCTGTCTGCGTCAGCGACAAACGGCACGCGGATTATAACGTGGAGCGGGAGATACTCGCCTCCATCGACGCGGAGCTGACGCTGTGCGAGTGCGCCACGGCGGAGGACATCGCCGAAAAGTGCGCCCAGGCGGACGCCATACTCCTGGACCTGGCCCCCATGACCGCCGCGGCCATCGCCGGGCTGAAAAAGTGCAAGGTCATCAGCCGCTACGGCGTGGGCTATGAGAACGTGGACCTGGCGGCGGCCACCGCCGCCGGTATCCGAGTCACCAACGTGCCCGACTACTGCATGGAGGACGTGTCCGACCACGCCCTGGCCCTGATATTGAGCTGCCTGCGCCACGTGCCTATGCGGGACCGCATGGTCCGCCAGGGCGCCTGGAACCTGCAGGCCCCCAGCTTCCGCCTGGCGGGCAAGACCATGGGCGTCATCGGCGCAGGCCGCATCGGCCGGGCCCTCATCCGGAAGGTCAGCGGCTTCGGCCTGAAGGAGGTCGTGGCCTACGACCCCTATATCAGCGCTGAGGACCTGGCGTCCATCGGGGTGCGGAAGGTGGGGCTGGAGGAGCTTCTCGCCCTGTCTGACATCATCAGCCTGCACCTGCACGCCAACGCCGAGACCGCCGGTATCATCAACAAGGACACCATCGCCCTGATGAAGCCCAACGCCATACTGATAAACGTCAGCCGGGGCCCCCTCATCCGGGACGAGGACCTTATCGAGGCCCTTCGGCAGGGCCGCATCCTGGCCGCCGGGTTGGACACCCACAACCACGAGCCCCTGGGCGCCGACTCCCCCTTCTGCTCCCTGGACAACGTGGTCCTGACGGACCACACCGCCTACAGCACCGCCGAGGGCGTTTTGGAGCTGAAGACCAAGGCCGCCCAAAACGTGGTAGACGTGCTCACGGGCAAGGAGCCCCGCTATCCCGTCAACTGACCGACCAGCAGCGCTGCGGCTTTTTTGCCGACGTGTCCCTGGCGGCTCAGGCCGTGTCCCAGACGGTGAGCGCCGACAAGATCAACTACGCCATTTACGGCGACCTGGTGTCCCACTTCCACGTCCACGTGGTCCCCAAGACCCGGGACGGCCTGCAGTGGGGCGGCCCCTTCACCGACACCCTGCCCAAGGTAGCCCTGCCGGAGGAGGAGTTCCGGGCCCTGGGCCAAGCCATACTGGCCCGGATGGACGCCCTGGCGGCGGAGAAGGGCCTTCCCGCCCCCAGGCACACCCTGCAATAACTATACGACACGACAGCACAGCCCCCGGAGGCATCGTCCTCCGGGGGCTGTCCTTATGGTCATTCTGTTATATCCGGACCGGGCTCTCGCAGTAGGCGCACCGGCACACCCCGCCTGTCAGGCGGAAGATCTGCTCGGGCTCCTGCTCCACGGCGGTGATGCACCGGGGATTGGAGCACCGGTACTTGCCGTATATCAGCCCCTCCTCCGGGGCGGGGGCGGGGTTTTTGGCCTCGTCCAGCAGCTTGAGTATCAGCGCCATGCGCATGTACTTGCCGTTCAGCGCCTGGCGGAAATAGGCCGCCCGGGGGTCCGCGTCCACGGCCACGGATATCTCGTTCACCCGGGGCAGCGGGTGGAGCACCGCCATGTCCCCCTTGGCCCCGTCCAGCTTGTCCGGGGTGAGGATGTAGCTGTCCTTCAGCCGCTCGTACACCGCCGGGTCAGAAAACCGCTCCCGCTGGATGCGGGTCATGTACAGGATGTCCAGCTCCGGCATGGCCCCGTCCAGGTCGGCCGTCTGCTCATAAGGCACGCCCTTGCTCTCCAGCGTCTGGCGCACGTAGTCCGGCACCCGCAGCTCCTCCGGGGAGATGAGCACGAACCGGGTCCCCTCGTAGCGGCTCATGGCGTTTATCAGGGAGTGAACGGTCCGGCCGTATTTCAGGTCCCCACACAGGCCAATGGTCAAATGGTCGAACCGGCCCTTTTCCCGCCGGATGGTCAGCAGGTCCGCCAGCGTCTGGGTGGGGTGGCAGTGTCCCCCGTCCCCCCCGTTGATGACGGGCACGGAGGCATGTCTGGCCGCTGCCAGGGCCGCCCCCTCCCTGGGGTGGCGCATGGCGATGATGTCCGCGTAGCAGCTGACGATCCTGGCCGTGTCGGCCACGCTCTCCCCCTTGGAGGCGGAGGAGCTGGCCGCCTCGGAAAAGCCCAGCACATGGCCCCCCAGCTCATACATGGCCGCCTCAAAGCTGAGCCTGGTCCTGGTGGACGGCTCAAAAAACAGCGTCGCCAGCTTTTTCCCCTCGCAGGCGCGGGCGTATCTCTCCGGGTGGGCGATGATATCCAGGGCCGTGTCCGTCAGCGCCTCCAGCTCGTCGGTGGACAGGTCCAGGATGTCGATGACGCTCCTCATCTGCCCGCCTCCATCCAGCTCTCGTCGGAGGGGTCGTTCCGGAAGGCGATGAGCCTTGCCACGTCCTCCGGACGGATATATCCCTCTTCCGCCGCCGCCTGGGCGACGGCGTCAAAGTCCGTGAGAGAGGTGTTCTCCACCCCCGCCGCGGCCAGCCGTTCCAGGCCCTTTTTCATCCCGTAGGTGAAGATGCTCACGATGCCCAGCACCTCCGCCCCGGCCCCGCGGAGCACGTCCACCACCTCCAGCACACTGCCGCCGGTGGATATCAGGTCCTCCACCACGACCACCTTCTCCCCCGGCTCCAGGCGGCCCTCTATCTGGTTCTTCCGGCCGTGGTCCTTGGCCCCGGAGCGGACGTAGCCCATGGGCAGGCCCAGGATGTGGCCGGTGATGGCCGCGTGGGCGATACCGGCGGTGGAGGTGCCCATGAGCGCCTCCGCCTGGGGATACTTCTCCCGGATGAGCGCGGCCAGGCAGTTTTCCACATCCGTGCGCACGTCGGGGGCGGTGAGGGTCAGGCGGTTGTCGCAGTAGACAGGGCTCCTGATGCCGCTGGCCCAGGTGAACGGCTCCTCCGGCCGGAAAAACACGGCCTTGATCTTCAGCAGGTCCTTTGCGATAAGGGTCTTTCGTTCCATAGCTTCTCCTTCCTCAGTCCACAAATTCCGCCACGCACCGCCTGTAGGCGGCCACCGGGTCCTCCGCCGCGGTGATAGGGCGTCCCACAACGATATAGTCCGACCCGGCCGCCCTGGCCTGGGCGGGGGTCATGACCCGCTTCTGGTCCCCCCGGTCCCCCTCGGCGAAGCGCACGCCGGGGGTCACGGTGAGAAAGTCCGCGCCGCATATCTCGTGGACCTTCCCCGCCTCCAGGGGGGAGCAGACCACCCCGTCCAGTCCCGCCCGCCTGGCGGTCTGGGCGTAGTGCATCACCACCCGGTCCAGAGGCTCCCGGATGAGCAGGTCCCGCTCCATGGCCTGCTGGTCGGTGCTGGTGAGCTGGGTCACGGCGATGAGCAGGGGCCTGGTGCCGTCAGGCCGGGTGAGCCCCTCCAGCGCCGCCTCCATCATGGGCGCGGTGCCCGCCGCGTGGAGGTTGCATATATCCACGTCCAGGGCGGACAGCACCCCCATGGCCTTTTTCACCGTGTTGGGGATGTCGTGGAGCTTCAAGTCCAAAAATATCCGGTGGCCCTGCCTCTTTATCTGGCGGACAATATCCGGCCCCTCGGCGTAAAACAGCTCCATCCCTATTTTCACAAAGGGCTTCTCCCCGGTGAACCGGTCCAAAAATCCATATACGGCCTGGGCGCTGGAAAAGTCGCAGGCCACGATGACGTCCTTACCCATGGTGGGCACCTCCTATGATATCCCGTAATTTTTCTATCCCGTATCTCTCCATGACCCCCGGCAGGGCCCGGATGATGTCCCGGCAGGCGTAGGGCTCCACCAGGTTGGCCGCCCCCACCTGCACGGCGGTGGCCCCGGCCAGCATCATCTCGAGAACGTCCTCCGCCGACGCCACGCCTCCCAGGCCCACTATGGGCACCGACACCGCCTTGTAGACCTGGTAGACCATCCGCACCGCCACCGGGAACACCGCCGGGCCGGACAGGCCCCCCGTGCCGTTGGCGAGCAGGGGCTTTCGGCTGGCCAGGTCGATGCGCATGGCCTGGATGGTGTTGATGAGGCTTATCCCGTCCGCCCCCGCCTGCTCACAGGCGGCGGCAATGGCGGCGATGTCCGTCACGTTGGGGGTGAGCTTCACGATCACCGGCTTCGTGGTCACGGCCTTTACCGCCCGGACCACGCTGGCGGCGGCGTCCGGGTCCGTGCCGAAGCTCATGCCGCCTCCGTGGACGTTGGGGCAGCTGATGTTCACCTCCAGCCAGCCCACTTGGCTCTCCCCGTCCAGCCGGGCGCACGTATAGGCGTAATCGTCTACGGAAAAACCGCTGACGTTGGCCATCACCGGCTTGTGGTACACCCGCCGGAGCTTGGGCAGCTCCTGGCTTATGACGGCCTCCACGCCGGGGTTTTGCAGGCCCAC
>CANRNA010000141.1 GCA_947631805.1 uncultured Oscillospiraceae bacterium
TGTCGTTGTGGGGGTCCATATAGCGCAGGAAGTACCAGCTGGACCCGGCCCACTGGGGCATGGTGTCCGTCTCCCGCTCGGCGGGACCGCCGCACCGGGGGCAGGCGCACTCCACCCAGTCCCGCATGTTGGACAGGGGGCTCTCGCCGGTATCGGTGGGCTCGTAGCTGTCCACCTCCGGCAGCAGGATGGGCAGCTCCTCCTCCGGCACGGGCACCCAGCCGCAGCGGGGGCACTTGACCATGGGGATGGGCTCGCCCCAGTACCGCTGGCGGGAGAAGACCCAGTCCCGGAGCTTATAGTTGACCTTCCGCTGGCCGATGCCCTTTTCCTCCAGCCAGGCGATCATCTTCTCCTTGGCCTGCTCCACAGGCAGGCCGTTCAAGAATCCGGAGTTGACCAGAATGCCGGTCTCGCAGGCCGTGTAGGCCTCCTTCTCCACGTCGCCTCCGGCCACCACCTCCACGATGGGCAGATCGAAGGCCTTGGCAAAGTCCCAGTCGCGGCTGTCATGGCCGGGCACGGCCATGATGGCGCCGGTGCCGTAGGTGGCCAGCACGTAGTCGGATATGAAGATGGGTATCTCCTGGCCGTTCACCGGATTGATGGCCCGCACCCCGTCCAGGCGCACGCCGGTCTTGTCCTTGGCAAGCTCCGTGCGCTCCAGCTCGGACTTGTGGGCCGCGGCGGCCTGATAGGCGCGGACCTCGTCGGCGTTTCGCAGCAGGGGCATCCACTTGTCCACCAGCTCATGCTCCGGGGCCATGACCATATAGGTGGCGCCGAACAGGGTGTCGCACCGGGTGGTGAAGATGCGCATCTTGTCCCCTGCGGTGGTGTCAAAGTCCAGCTCCGCGCCCTCGCTCCGGCCTATCCAGTTGCGCTGCTGAATCTTCACCCGCTCGATGAAGTCCACGTCGTCCAGATCGTCGATGAGCCGCTGGGCGTAGGCGGTGATGCGCAGCATCCACTGGCTCTTCTCCTTCTGCACCACCGGCGAGCCGCACCGCTCGCACACGCCCTCCACCACTTCCTCGTTGGCCAGCACACACTTGCAGGAGGTGCACCAGTTCACGGGCATGGTGGCCTTGTAGGCCAGGCCCCTTTTGTACATCTGCAGGAATATCCACTGGGTCCACTTATAGTATGTAGGATCCGTGGTATCCACCATCCTGTCCCAGTCGAAGCCAAAGCCCAGCATTTTCAGCTGCGCGGTAAAGTTGGCCACGTTGCGCTTTGTCACGTCCCGGGGATGGAGATGGTTTTTGATGGCATAGTTCTCCGTGGGCAGGCCGAAGGCGTCGTACCCGATGGGGAACAGCACGTTGTAGCCCTGCATCCGGCGCTTTCTCGCCACGATGTCCATGGCGGTATAGGGCCGGGGATGGCCCACATGGAGGCCCTGGCCGGAGGGGTACGGGAACTCGATCAGCCCGTACCATTTGGGACGGCTGTCCCCTGTCTTGGCGGCGTAGGGCTTTTCCCGCTCCCATACGGCCTGCCATTTTTTCTCGATGCGGTCGAAATCGTATGCCATGTTCACGCCTCTGTTTCTGTAATTTCTGCAACGTCGATCTCCTGGGCGTCGTTCCAAAGGCGCTCCAGGCTGTAAAACTCTCTCGTCTCCCGCTGGAAGATGTGCACCACCAGGCACCCGAAGTCCAGCAGCAGCCAGGTGCTGTTCCGGGACCCCTCCCGCCGGATGGGGGGCATGCCCTGCTCGCTCAGCCGCTTGTCCACCTCGTCGTACAGGGTGCGCACGTGGGGGGTGGAGTTAGCCGTACAGATCAGAAAATAGTCCGCCAGCACAGTCAGGTCCGTGGTCTTCAAAAGGCGGATATCCGTGGCCTGCTTGTCCGACAGGGCCCTCACCGCCAGCTTTGCCGCTTCAAAAGGTTCCATATTTTTCTCCCCCTTTGTTATATTTCCCGCCCCGTCCAGCGGACAGGCGCGGCGCCTTTGTCTTCCAGTTTCTTCAAATAATATTCCCATGTCCGGGCCGTGTCCGGGTGGATGGGCTCTCCCTGCTCCCGCAAAAACACCAGCGTCCGCCGGGCGCACAGCTCCATGGCGGCGTCCAGGTCCTCAAAGGCAGTCCGGCGTATCAGCTCCAGGGCCGGATAGGGCCTGCGGCTCTCCTCGACAGCGTCCGCCAGAAACACGATCTGCTCCAGCGCCGTCATGTCCGGCCGCCCGGTGGTGTGCCAGCGGATGGCGGCGGCGATGTGGTCCGGCGCGCCGAACACATCCGCCGCGAAGGCCGCCCCGGTCTTGGCGTGGAGGAGCCTGTCGTTTTCCAGCTCCCACTTATCGGGTATGATACCATATTTTTCGCACATACGCAACTGCTCATCCCGGCCCAGCTTCTTTGTGCAGTCGTGGAGTATGGCGGCCTCCGCCGCGTCGGCCTCGTCCGCGCCCCAGCGCTTTGCCAGACGCCGGGCCATGGCCTCCGCCCCCCGGACGTGTTCCACCCGCGTGGGCTTGAGGCAGGCGTAGGCCCGCTCCCGCAGCCAGTCCAGGTCCGGCCTGGCCCCGTAGAGCCGGTGGCGGATGATGTACGCATAGACGCCGCCTGAGAGATATTCCCGGCCCTTTCGCTCCGGCAGCATGGCCCGTATCCGGGTGGAGGACACCGTCACTGGCTCCCCCTCCAGCACGTAGACCACCGCCCCGTATCTCTCCCGCAGATGAACTGCCTGGGCGGCGATATCTCCCTCCCGGCCAGTCTCCCGTGCAAACACGGCAAGGCTGGCAAGGCCCATGACGGTCTCCGGCTCGTGCCAGCTCTCGATGGTGAGCAGCATGTCCGTGCCCATGAGGAAGACGAGCTCCGCCCCTGGGTACCGCTCCCGGAGCTGGCGCAGGGTGTCGGAGGTATAGCTGGGTCCGGACCGGCAAAGCTCTATGTCCGACGCCTCTCCCCCCGGTATCTCCCCCGCCGCCAGGGCCGTCATGGAAAACCGGCGCTGCCACGGGGGCGTCTCCGCCGCCAGGGCCTTGTGGGGCGGGATGGCCGCCGGGATGAGCAGCGTCACATCCGGCGCCAGGGCCTCCACGGCGGTCCGGGCCGAGCGGATGTGGCCCAGGTGGGGCGGGTTGAAGCTGCCCCCGTAGATGAGCACCCGCATTTTATCAGCCCTTGGGCAAGACTATTTTCGCCCCGTCCGGCCGCTTTTTATACAGCACGAACACCTTGCCGATGACCTGCACGCCCTCGGCGCCGCAGGCCTGGCACAGCAGCTGCTGGGCCTCGGCGGCGGTGTACAGGCAGTTTTCCTGGACCCGGCCCTTCACCAGCTCCCGGGCCGCCAGGGCGTCCCGTGTCTCGGCGATGACCGGCTCTGTCACACCGGCCTTGCCCACGTATAGGATGGCCTCCTCTTTCTGCGCCAGAGAGCGCAGATAGGCCCGCTGTTTACCTGTCAGCATGGTGCTCCTCCCATCTCTCCCGAAACGCGGCCAGGGCTCTGGCCCGGTGGGATATGCTGTTTTTCACGTCCTCTCCCAGACTGGCAAAGGAGCTGTCGTACCCCTCCGGGCAGAAGACCGGGTCATAGCCGAAGCCCCCCGTGCCCTCGGGCCCGTCCAGGATGCGGCCGTGGCACTCCCCCCTGGCCGTGATGGCGGTCCCGTCCGGGAACAGGCAGCTGATGCAGCAGACGAATTTTGCCCGCCTGTCCCGCTCCCCCGCCAGCTTTTCCAGCAGGTACATGTATTTCTGCTCGTCCGTCCAGCTCTTGCCGCCCCCAAACCGGGCAGACCGGACGCCTGGGGCGCCCCCCAGGGCGTCCACGCACAGGCCCGAGTCGTCCGCCAGGGCGGGAAGGCCCGTGGCCTTCAGCACGGCGGCGGCCTTGATGCGGGCGTTGGCCTCGAAGGTCTCGCCCGTCTCCTCCACGTCCTGGTGAAATCCGGCCTCCCGCTGGGAGATTATCTCTATGCCCAGCAGCTCCAATATCTCCCGGAACTCCCGGAGCTTTCCCCGGTTGCCCGACGCCAGTATCAGCTTCACTGGACCATGGCCTCCGCAAACTCCCGGGCGTCGAAGGGCCGCAGATCGTCCGCGCCCTCCCCCACGCCCACCAGCTTCACCGGCACCCCCAGCCGCTGGGCGATGGAGAACGCCACGCCGCCCTTGGCCGTGCCGTCCAGCTTGGTGAGCACGATGCCCGTCACGCCCGCCGCCCCGGCGAACTGCTCGGCCTGGATGAGCCCGTTCTGGCCGGTGGTGGCGTCCAGCACCAGCAGTATCTCGCAGTCCGCGCCGGGCAGCTCCCGGCTGACGATCTTGGTGAGCTTCGTCAGCTCGTTCATCAGGTTCTGCTTGTTGTGCAGCCGCCCGGCGGTATCCACGATGACCAGGTCCGCTCCCCGGGCCTTGGCGGCATTGCAGGCGTCGAACACCACCGCGCCGGGGTCGCCCCCCTCGCCGTGGCGGACGATGTCGGCCCCGGTCCGCTCGGCCCAGATGCCCAGCTGCTCCGCCGCCGCCGCCCGGAAGGTGTCCGCCGCGCACAGCAATACCTTCTTCCCCTGGGCGGCGTACATCTTCGCAAGCTTACCGATGGTGGTGGTCTTGCCCACGCCGTTGACGCCCACCATCAATATGACGGAGGGCTTCGTCTCCAGGCGCATGGCAGGCGCTCCGGCCTTTTCCATCTCTGCCGTCAGGGTGTCCACCAGCTTTTGCCGCACGGCCTCGCCCTTCAGGCCCTTTTCATGGCGCAGGGCCTCCACGGCCGTCTCGGCGGTCTCCACCCCGGCGTCCGCCAGGATGAGCCGCTCCTCCAGCTCCTCCAGAAAGTCCTCGTCCACCCGGGAGAACGCCGCGAACAGGCCCCCCAGCAGTCCCTTTTTCTTTTCCTTGAATAACGCCATATCCTCGTTCCTCCTATCGACACGCTCCGCGGCCATGCCGCCGGACCGCCGGCCTTTTGGA
>CANRNA010000142.1 GCA_947631805.1 uncultured Oscillospiraceae bacterium
GTGATGACGCCGTTCTGGCTGACCTTCTCCATGGCCTCGGCGATGAGCTTGCCGATGGTCTCGTCCCCGGAGGACACCGCGCCCACGCGGGTGATGTCGCCGGTGCCGGACACGGGCTGAGAGTTCTCCTTGATGGCGGCCACGGCGGCCTCGGCGGCCTTGGCGATGCCCCGCTTCATGACCATGGGGTTAGCCCCGGCGGCCAGGTTCTTCAGGCCCTCCCGGATGATGGCCTGGGCCAGGATGGTGGCGGAGGTGGTGCCGTCGCCAGCCACGTCGTTGGTCTTGGTGGAGACCTCCTTGATCATCTGGGCGCCCATGTTCTCAAAGGGGTCGTCCAGCTCGATCTCCTTGGCGATGGTCACGCCGTCGTTGGTGATGAGGGGCGTGCCGTATTTCTTGTCCAGGACCACGTTGCGGCCCTTGGGCCCCACGGTGATCTTGACGGTATCGGCCAGCTTGTCAACGCCGCGCTGGAGCGCGCTGCGGGCTTCTTCTCCGTAAATGATCTGCTTTGCCATTGTATGTCGTCCTCCTTACTGCACGATGGCCAGGATGTCGCCCTGGCGCACGATGGTGTATTCCTGCTCCTCCACCTTCACGGTGGTGCCGCTGTACTTGCCTGTGATGACCCGGTCTCCGGCCTTGACTTCCATCTTGACCTCGTTGCCGTCCACCATGCCGCCGGGGCCCACGGCCACGACTTCAAATATCTCCGGCTTCTCCTGGGCGGACGCGGCCAGATAGATGCCGCTCTTCGTCTTCTCTTCCGCCTCCAGGCGCTTGACGACCACTTTGTCAGCCAACGGTTTCAGTGTCATTGTATAATTGCCTCCTTGCAATGTAAATACTTTTCATGGGATTAGCACTCATTATCTCTGAGTGCTAACATGGTAATAATACCCCAGATACGTCTTTTCTTCAACTGGTAATCTGCACAAATTTAGACCAAAAATCTTGTCGTTATCACCAATATCCATCTTTCATCTCCGAAAACCGTTTTCGTCAAACGTCTTTTTCAGGGCCCGCTCTACCGGGACGATCGACCCCAGGAAGGGAACGAGCTGCACGGCGGCGGTGATGATAGCGGTGTTCCCGACGACGGTCATACCTTTGCCCAGCACGAACAGCAGCGGGATGACGGACAGCGGCAGCAGCGCCAGTCCCAGCCGGACCCACAGCCGTCCGCAATATGCCTGGGCGAAATCCCACGTGTCCTGGTTTTTCATCGACCGGGCAGTCCTGTAGCCGAAGGTGGCGTTGATCCTCTTGGGCGCCCTGACCTGAAGATATCTGCCGCATCCTATCATCGACGCCGGGATGATCAGGTCCATGACCAGCATAAACAACCAAAAGCCCATCTCTTATCCTCCTTGTTAAAAGCGCTCAGTAATACATATTTTTCCCGTCACACCGCCGTTTTGTAGCACATATACGCCCCCACGCACCGAAAGCCCAGGGCCAGCGCGTCCGCCTGTGTCTCGGCGTCGTTGAAAAACACCATGGACCCGCTCCCGTCGGCCTTGGCCCCGTTCAGGGCAGCCGTCACCAGCGCCCGATACGCCCTGGCGTCATAGCCGTCGGCGAAAAACAGGGCGAATATCTCCCCCATCTCGCTGTCCCTCCTGGCTTGAAGCGCGCCCATCGGCACGCCGCCGGGCCTATACAGCAGCAGCCGCCACTCGTCCATGTCCGCCAGCAGCCTATCCGAATTCCAGTACATATCCTCGTGCCCGGCGTGGAGGGCGCGGAACTGGTCAAAACTCTCCCTTGTCACCGGCACCACGTCCGGGTCCGTCTGCCGTGGCTCATATTGGTCCAGGTCGAACACGTCGTTGAAGTCCCGCTCGATGCAGACGAATCCCCCGGCCTCCAGCGCCGCTTCCGCCTGGGTGTTCTCCCCGGGGAAGCCCAGATAGAGCTC
Source organism: uncultured Oscillospiraceae bacterium (assembly GCA_947631805.1). Lineage (GTDB taxonomy): Bacteria > Bacillota > Clostridia > Oscillospirales > Oscillospiraceae > CAJOIG01. The sequence continues at coordinate 1,925 of CANRNA010000142.1, forward strand.
GCTTCCGGGAAAGCGCTCCCGGGCGAAGGCGGTGAACTCCCGGATGGCGTCGCCCATCCCCTTGGCTATATTGAACGAGCAGGTGTCCAGATACTTGTCCTCGGGCAGATAATAATAGTGTATCCATCCGGCGGCTTTGCCGTCCCGCTCATAGAGCAAAATGTCCTCGTTCTCCCGCTCATAGGCCCGCAGGGACCGCTCCACAAAATCCGCCCTGGTCTTGATCCCGTCCGTATAGGTGGGATAGCCGGACCTGGCCGGGTCCAGCGCCAGCGCGTATATAAAATCTATGTACTTGTCAAAATCCTCTCTTTTCAGCGGCGTCAGCATCGGACCACCTCCCTCACCAGTACATATTCAAATAACACAGTATCATCCCGTTATAGAGCTTCCGGCGCTTGGCCGCCGGACGGCCGTAGAGCCGCTCGAAGTCCGGCTCAGAGGAAATGACATACTGCTTCCAGCCCTCCAGCCGCCCCAGGGTCCGGCCCATGTCCCGGTAGAGCGCCTGGGCCTCCTGCCGCTCGCCCATCCGCTCCCCGTAAGGCGGGTTGCACACCACGACGCCCCTCTCCCAGGGGGCCGGAGCCGTCCGGGCGTCGGCCACGGAAAATGTTATGTCAACTTCGACCCCCGCCCGCCGGGCGTTCTCCCTTGCCAGCGCCACGGCCCTGGGGTCGATATCGGAGGCGAATATGTGGTACTCCCCGTGGTATTCCAGGCTCCGGGCCTCGGCGGCCCCGTCGGTCCAGGCCTTCTTCGGGATGAAGTCCCAGCTTTGGGCCGCGAAGGGCCTGTGCAGCCCCGGCGCCCGGTTCCGGGCCATAAGCGCCGCCTCAATGGGGATGGTCCCGCTGCCGCAGAAGGGGTCCCAGAACCCGTCCCGGCCCCGGTAGCGGGCAAAGCCCACCAGCCCCGCCGCCAGGGTCTCCCGCAGCGGCGCGGCCACGTGGCCGGGCCGGTAGCCCCGCTTAAAAAGGGGCGCGCCGGTGGTGTCCAGATATATCTCCGCCCGGTCCTTTATGATGGAAAACTGTAACTGATACAGCGCCCCGTCCTCCGGCAGCCACTGGGTCCGGTAGGTCTGTCCCAGCTTCACCGCCGCCGCCTTTTTGATGATGCGCTGGCAGTCCGGCACGGAGTGGAGCGCCGAGTCCAGGCTGTAGCCCTTCACGGGGAACTGGCCGTTCCGTGGGATATAGTCCCCCAGGGGCAGAGCCTTCACCCCCTCGAAAAGTGCGTCGAAGCTCCTGGCCTCAAAGCCCCCCAGCCGCAGCAGCACCCGCTCGCCGGTCCGCAGGCGGATATTGGCCTTGGCGCAGGCCGCGCCGTCCCCGGAAAACCGCACCCGGCCGTTTTCCGCCCGGACGTTCTCCAGCCCCATCCGCTTCAGCTCGTCGGCGGCGGGGCCCTCCAGCCCGAACAGACAGGGGACCGTGAATTCAAAGGTTCTCTCCATCGCTCACGCCCCCAAGGTCCGGACAGTCACCGCCGGGTCGTCGGCAAAATACTCCGGCTCCCGCCGGTGGCAGGTGAACAGCAGCACCTGGCGCTTTTCCGCCACGGTCTTCAAAAGCTCCAGCGCCCGGCCCATGCGCTCCTGGTCGAAAGCCGCCAGGGCGTCGTCCAGCACGATGGGGCACGCCTTGTCCTCCGGCAGCACCAGGGAGCACACCGCCAGCCGCAGGGCCAGATACAGCTGGTCTCGGGCCCCCTGGGACAGGAAGTCCGCCTCCCGGCCCACCGCGTCTCCCGCCCGCCTTGTCTTGGCGGACAGGTCCCTGGCCAGGGTTATCTCGTCATAGCGCCCCGCCGTCAGGGCCCCGAAAAGTGCGGCGGCCTTTTCCGCCAGCATGGGGGAGAACTTCTCCCGCAGTGCCCCGTCCGCCTGCTCCATGGTCTCGCAGGCCAGCTCCAGCGCCTCCTCCTGGATAAGCAGGGTCTCCAGGCGGCCGCGCCGCTCCTGGAGCTCGGACCGGAGCACCATGGCGTCGCCCATGGCCTTCGCCTGGCCCTCGGCCATGGCCCGGCGCTCCCGGAGCTGCTCTATCCGCTCCTGGCCCTGGGTCACGGCCCGGGACGCCCGGGCGGCCTCACTGTCCCCATGGACGAAGTCCAGCCCGTTGAGCACCGGCTCCTCCGCCGCCTTCTGCCGCCGCCTGGCCGCCTCTAGGGCGTTCTCCCCGTGGGCGGCGGACCGGGCGGCGTTCTGTGCCTCGGCCCACAGGCCGCCGTACTCGTCCAAAAGCGCCCGGATATCCCCCGACGTCTCCACGCCGTATTCCTCCAATATATAGGCCCGCCGGTCCCGGAGCTCCTCCTGCCGGGCCAGCACCTTTTTCCGCCAGAACCACACCCCCGCGGCCAGCGCCAGGAACACCGCCCCTCCGGCGATGACGGCGAGAGGGTAGCGCGGCAAAAACACCGACGCCGCCCACAGCGCCCCGGCGATGCCCAGGGGGATGAACCCCATCCACAGGGGCGGCAGCGCCGCCTCCTGCCGGGACAGCTCCTTCAGCTCGTCCATGTCGGCGCGGACCTGCTTTTCCGCCCGCTGGGGCCCCATGACCCCGAAGGCCGTGTCCTGGAGCTCCTCCATGGTCCGCGCCTTCTCCTCCTGGGCCTGGGCCAGCCGCTCCTGGGCGGCCGTCACATCCGCCCGGGCGGCGGCCAGGTCCGCCAGGGCCTTGCGCCGGGCCTCGGACCGGGCCTTTTCCATCTGGCGCACCAGCTCCCCCTGCCGGGCCAGGGCCTCCGTCAGCTCCTGCTCCAGGCGGCCCACCGCCTGGGACGCCTGCTCTATCCGGGCCAGCTCCCCCTCGATGCGGGCTATCTCCGCCTCCGCCTCGGGCACGGCCCCCCGGCGGCCGGAGCGCCTCCGGCGCAGCCAGGCCCGCAGACGCTTGTCCGTCTCGGAATAGGACTGCTCCTCGTCCCCCGCCGACACGATGGCCGCGAACCGCTTTTCCAGCTCCGGGTCGTTTG
>CANRNA010000143.1 GCA_947631805.1 uncultured Oscillospiraceae bacterium
GGCCTCCTGGGCCGCCAGCAATATCTCACGAGTCGTCATACCCATCCCTCCTGCTTTTTCCCCAGAAACCGGGTCCCCACGTCCCGGCCCTCCATGATGTCATACAGCAGCTCCGGCTTCGCCCCGTTGGCAATGACCATGTCGATGCCCTGCCGGGCGGTCATCCTGGCGGCCTTGAGCTTGGTGGTCATGCCGCCCACCGCCAGGCCGCTGCCCCGCTCCCCCGCCAGAGCCTCTATCTCGGCCGTAACGGCCTCCACACGGGGTATGAGCCGGGCCGTCGGGTCCTTGTGGGGGTCGGCGGTGTACAGCCCGTCGATGTCGCTGAGCAGCACCAGCAGGTCCGCGTGGATGGCGCAGGCCACGATAGCCCCCAGGCTGTCGTTGTCCCCCACGGCGATCTCCTCGGTGGCGACGGTGTCGTTCTCGTTGATGATGGGCAGCGTCCCCATGGCGAGCAGGCGGTCCATGGTGTTTTCAAAATTCTTCCGCCGCCCGTCGTTTTCTATGTCGCTGCCTGTGAGCAGTATCTGGGCCACCACGTGGTTATACTCCGAAAACAGCTTGTCGTATATATACATCAGCTCGCACTGGCCCACGGCGGCAGCCGCCTGCTTGGTGGGCATATCCGCCGGGCGGCTGGCAAGGCCCAGCTTGCCCACCCCCATGGCGATGGCCCCCGAGGACACCAGCACCACCTGGTGCCCGGCGTTTTTCAGGTCGCTTATCACCTTCACCATCTGCTCGATGTGCCGGATGTTCAGATGCCCGGTCCTGTGGGTGATGTTGGAGGTGCCCAGCTTTATCACAACGGTCATGGTCTTCTCCCCTTCGCGCCCTCTCCTGAGGGCTTTCTCCGGCCAGTATAGCACGTATCCCCGTCCAGTTCAATCCTGTCCGGCGCGCCGCACCCGCCTACATATTGCTCAAAGCGTCCTTGTGGTAGGCCCGTTTGCGGATGACGCAGTAGGCGCTGACCATCATCACGCCGGTGACCGCCCAGGTGACAGGATAGATGTTCATCAGCGCCCCGAAGGAGCCCGCCGCCGGGAAGAGCAGAAACACCCATATCAGCCGCAGCACGCAGGAGCCGAACACGGTGATGATGGCGGGAGTCAGGGAATACCCCAGGCCCCGGAGGGCCGCGCCGGTTATCTCATAGCTGGCGGCCATAAAGGAGAAGGTCTCCACATGGACGATGCGCACCAGGGCGTACTCGATCACGGCGGGCTCCACCGTGAACAGCCGGATGAACACGTTCCGCCCCAGCACGAACAGGGCGCACATGGCCCCCGAGGCCAGCACCCCCGCCGTCATGCTCAGGGCCAGGGCCCTCCGGCACCGGTCAAACCGGTGGGCGCCGTAGTTCTGGCTGACGAAGGTGACGGCGGCCTGGCTGAAGGAGTTGGTGACGAAGAAGGTGAAGGACTCAAAGTTGTTGGCCGCCGCGCTCCCAGCCATGGCGTCAGAGCCGAAGCTGTTGATGGCCGACTGGATGCACACGTTGGACAGGGAGAACACCATCCCCTGGATACCGGCTGGCACGCCGATGCGCACCACCCGCTTCAAAATGGCCCCGTCGATGCGGAGCTTTTTGATATCCAGGCGTATCTGCTCCTTCTCCCGCACCAGAAACAGCACCACCAAGCTCGCGCTCACGGCGTTGGAGAGCACCGTGGCGATGGCCACGCCGTCGGCGCTCCGGTGCAGGACGATGACGAAAAACAGGTTCAGGCACACGTTGATGACGCCCGCCAGCGCCAGGCAGTAGAGGGGCCGCTTGGTGTCCCCCACGCTGCGCAAAATGGCGGACCCGAAGTTGTACAGCATGATGAAGGGCATGCCCAGAAAATAGATGCGCAGATACAGCACGGACAGGTCCAGCACGTCCTCCGGCGTGCCCATGACGGTCAATATGGGCCGGGCGGCGGCCTGCCCCAGGGCCAGCAGGAGAAAGCCGCTGATGAGGGCCACGGTCATCACCGTGTGGACCGCCTGGCGCACCTGCTCGTCCCGGCGCTGGCCGATATAGTTGGCGATGACCACGTTTCCGCCAACGGACAGGCCCACGAACAGGTTGATGAGCAGATTGATGACCGGGCTGTTCACCCCCACCGCCGCCTGGGCCTGGTATCCGGCGAAACGGCCCGCCACGGCCACGTCCGCCGAGTTGAAAAGCTGCTGGAGTATGCTGCTGGCCGCCAGGGGCAGGGCAAAGAGCAGTATCTTCCCCATCATGGGGCCGTTGAGCATGTCTATCTGATTGGAATGGTCTTTCAGGGTCTTCATATCACTCGGCTTCCCAGCTCCTCGCTCTCTCCACGGCCCGGTGCCACCCGGCCATGAGCTTTGCCGCCCGCTCCGGCTCCATGGCCGGTTCAAAGCGCCGCTGGCTCTCCCGCAGGGACAGCACGTCCTCCAAGCCGCTCCACAGCCCGGCGGACAGCCCTGCCAAAAACGCCGCCCCCAGCGCCGTGGTCTCCACGGTCCTGGGCCGGTCGATGGGCCGCTGGAGCACATCCGCCTGGAACTGCATCAGGATATCGGACACGGACGCGCCCCCGTCCACCCGCAGCACATCCATCCGGCTGCCGGTCTCCCGCTCCATGAGCTCTATCAGGTCAGCCACCTGGTAGGCGATGCCCTCCAGCACCGCCCGGCACAGATGGGCCTTTTTGGTGCCCCTTGTGATGCCTGACAGGGAGCCTCTGGCGTAGGGGTCCCACCAGGGGGCGCCCAGGCCCGTGAAGGCGCTGACCATGTACACCCCGCCGGTGTCCGGCACCTGCTGGGCCAGCACGTCGCACTCGTGGGCCGTGGAGATGAGCCCCAGCTCATCCCGCAGCCACTGGATGGAGGACCCGGCGTTGAACACGCTCCCCTCCACCGCGTAGACGGGCCTGCCCTCCGCCTGCCAGGCCACGCTGGTGAGAAGGCCGCTGTCCCCGTCCGGCGCCGTCTGTCCCACGTTCATCAACGTGAAGCAGCCGGTGCCGTAGGTGTTTTTCGCCTGGCCGGGGAGGATGCACCCCTGCCCCAGCAGCGCGGCCTGCTGGTCCCCCGCCGCCCCGCGAATGGGGATGCCCTCCAGCTGCTCCAGGCCGGGGATGCCCCGCCTGATGCGGCCGAACTCTCCCGCGTTCGGCAGGACCGTCGGCAGCATGGACATGGGCACGTCCAGCATCCGGCAGAGCTCCTCATCCCAGCACATCCGCCGGATGTCGAACAGCATGGTCCGGGAGGCGTTGGACGGGTCCGTCACGTGCTGGCCCGTCAGATTCCAGATGAGCCAGCAGTCCACCGTGCCGAACAGGAGCTTTCCCTGCTCCGCCCGGGCCCTGGCGCCGGGGACGTTGTCCAGTATCCACTTGATTTTCGTGCCGGAAAAATAGGGGTCCGGCACCAGGCCCGTGGTCCGGCGTATGGCGTCGCCCATGCCCTCCTCCACCAGCCTCTGGATGGTGGGCGCCGTCCGGCGGCACTGCCAGACGATGGCGTTATACACGGGCTCTCCCGTCTCCCGGTCCCAGACGATGGCGGTCTCTCGCTGGTTGGTGATGCCTATGGCGGCGATGTCCGCCCCGGCCAGGCCGGACTTTTCAAAGGCCGCCCCCAGGGCGTGAAACTGGGTGTCCAGGATGTCCCGGGGGTCATGCTCCACCCAGCCGGGCTTGGGGTAATGCTGCTCAAAGGGGTACTGGGCCTGGGACAGGATGTTCCCCTGCCGGTCGAAGATGATGGCCCGGGAGCTGGTGGTCCCCTGGTCCAGCGCGATCACATATCCGTTCATAATGACCCTCCTCATTGACGGATGCGGGTATATCATGTAAAATAGGCTCGTATTTCCAACACAGTATAGCACGGAGGACGGTGTTTTTCTATGGTCAAAATCAGCGATTTTACATTCCCCTCCACCGACGGCGTGCACCAGATATACAACCGCCAGTGGCTGCCGGACGGTCCGGTCCGGGCGGTGGTGCAGCTGGTCCACGGCGTGGCCGAGCACATAGGCCGCTATGAGGACTTCGGCTCCTTCCTGGCGGAGCACGGTCTGGCCGCCGTGGGGGACGACCATCTGGGCCACGGCCGGACCGCCGCCGGGCCGGAGGAGCTGGGCTGGTTTTCCGACGAGCGGGGCTGGGAGCACCTGGTGGAGGACGAAAAGCGCCTGCGGGACATCCTCCGGGAGCGGTATCCCGCCGCGAAGCTGGTGCTGCTGGGCCACAGCATGGGCAGCTTCATCTCCCGCACCTATCTGGGCTGGCACCCCGGGGACCACGACCTGTGCGTCCTGTCCGGCACCGGCCACCAGCCGGGGCCGGTCTGCGCCGCCGGAAAGCTGGCCGCCCGGGCGGAGACAGCTCTCCACGGGAGCAGGTACAGGAGCCCCCTCCTGCAAAAGCTGGCCTTCGGCAGCTATCTGAAGAAGATAGACGACCCCATCGGCCCCAACGACTGGATATGCCGGGACGAGGCGGTCATCCGCCGGTACGGAGAGGACCCCTTCTGCGCCTTCACCGCCACGGCGGGGCTGATGTACGACATGATGGACGGGCTGAGCCTCATCCGCCGCCCTTCCCACCTGGCGAAGATGGACAAGTCCCTGCCTGTACTGTTCATCGCCGGGGACGCGGACCCGGTGGGCGCCTACGGCAAGGGGGTGGAAAAGACGGCCGCCGCCTTCCGCAAGGCGGGCATGACAGACGTGACGGTGAAGCTCTACCCACAGTTCCGCCACGAGGTGCTCAACGAGCTGGGCCGGGAGCAGGTCTGGGACGACGTGCTCCGGTGGATAGAAGAAAAGCTGAAATGATATGGGACATACAGCGGCGTTCCTCTCCCCATCCGGGAGCGGAACGCCGCTTTTTGGTTTTGGAGACCGCTGGC
>CANRNA010000144.1 GCA_947631805.1 uncultured Oscillospiraceae bacterium
GCATCAAAATTGGCATCGTGCCATTCGCCTTGCAGCATTTTTTCTTTTTCGGTCATAGCATGTACTCCCCAAACTTCGATTTGTCAGCCAGCCGCTGTCATTGTAACACAGTGCCACAGCAAACGCCACCGGAACCATGCGCCTCACGGGGAGGCGCATGGTTCCTAAATTACCGAAACTTATGAGGGCTGTCCGGTTTTTTGTGCCGTTTCTATTAGAGCGATATCCGCTAGGTCCTTCTTTCTGCCCAGGTCCTTTTTCATTTGGATAAGCCCGTCCACAGATACGACAGGGACGCCGCCGACGCGCTCGACCGTTCCCGCGAGCCAGTTTTCAAAAAGCTCCACGTCGTCAGAGTATACTATCTTTCTGGTCCCGTCTTCAGAGCGCGAGACGGGATACCCCTGCCGCTCCAATTCGTCCGCCAAGTGCGTGCTGCATCCCAAATCAATGTCATGCGTATGCGGGCGAAACCCGTATAGGACCATGGCGCCGCCGCCGACTACCCAGTATTCTTCTTGGGGAAAGGGAAGCTCCCGCAGTCGCTGGAGAAACGTATTTTTGTCTAACATATTGATAAACACCCCACGGGTTGTTATTCGCATTTCGGACAGTTATGCAAATCTGCCACCGGACCAGCGTATCATGGTGAGACGCATTTTTCTGGCCGCACCGGGGAAGCGGTCAGGCCTCGTCCGGCTGCTGGCCGTCGTGGGCCAGCCATTGGCAGTCGGTCACGTCCAGGTGAGTGAAGACGGCTTTGAAGGAGGAGTCCTCCGGGCTGCAGGCGTACACGCCGAAGGAGATGTCGCCCCCGGCGTCCCACAGGTGGCAGACGCGCATCTGGGAGAAGCGGACGCCGCCGGCGGAGCACTCGATGCAAAAATCGTCCTCCCGGCGGCTCAGGCGGTACCAGATGCTTTTCACGGAGGCGGGGATGGCGGTGGTGGCCCAATCGGAGTAGCCGTGGTTGGTGACTACGCTGCCCAGGTGCTGATACTGCTCGTTTTCATATTCCACCGAGCCCTTCAGCCAGTTCTCGCTGTCCAGATATACCACCACGCCGCACTGGTCAAAGCGATGGCTGCTCTCAAATTCCGTTTTGACTACGAAGGAGAAGTACTTCTCCCCGGTCCGCATTTGCAGCACCGGGGCGTTGTCGTTCCGGAAGTGGTAATAGGTCCGCTGCCACAGGTCGGTGTGGGGCCTCGTTACGATCTCGATACGGCCGTCCCCGATGGTATAGGACAGCGGCTCCCGCGTCCACATCAGCTTTGTTGTGTCAAACATAGTGCGTTCCTCATTTCTCGCTCACAGCCGCGCCAGAAGCTCCGCCGGGGTGAAGGCCATGACCTTGCTGGCCCTGTAGTCCCGGACGTTTCGCGTGATGATATAGTCGGCGTGCAAACGCTCCGCCGTCGCGGCCTGCACCGCGTCCTCGTAATCGGGCCACTGCATTTCCGCCGCCTGCGTTATATCGGAGACCGTCAGGTCGGCGAAGTGGAATATCAGCGCGAGCTTTCGCCGCACTTCCTCCACGGCCTGGGGGTCGAGCTCCTTGCGCATCACATAGACCAGGTCGGCAAAGGCCAGCGCGGAGACGTACCCCTCCGCCTGCTCCGTCTCGCACAGCTTCCAGATCAGGGCGGAGTCGGCGCAGTGAGGGGCCCTCTCCTGCAGCACGTCCAGCAGGATGTTAGCGTCGATCAGCAGCCTCATACTTCGCCTTCACCCTTTCCTCGCGGACCCCATCAAGGTCATAGCCGCCCTTCAGGATGCCCGTCAGGGAGTCGGTCAGATAGGAGATGGCCGCGCCCTTCGGGACGAACCGGCCGACCTCTTTTCCGTTCTTGGTCACGATGACCTCGCTCCCGTTCATGACCAGGGTAAGATACCGGCCAAAATTATTCTGCATTTCCGTTGCCGTCGCCGTCGCGCCTACCATAACAGAGACCTCCTCATTTTAGCTAATCATATTATATCATATTTTAGCTATTTTGCAACGTATCATACGGCGGCGGAGAAATATTTTTTCCCGCCGGGCGGGGCCGCCTTTAGGGCAGGCGGGCGCGGAAGGCGGCCACGTCCGACGCGTCGGTGAGGGAATACCGGTCCTCCGGGGGATAGACCGCGCCGCCGAAATAGATGGACGGGTTGCCCATGGCGCTGCGGTCGTGGGCGGTGCGGTGGATGGCGGCGTGTACCTGATTCACCCCCAGGGCGTCCAGCACCCAGGCGGCGTTGTCCGCCGTGACGCCCCCGCCGGGAAGTATCTGGATGCGGCCCGCGGCGTGGGCTATCATGGACCGGAGGGTCTCCATGCCCTCCGGCACGGTGGGCTTTTGGCCGCTGGTCAGTACCCGGTCCACCCCCAGCTCGATGAGGGCGTCCAGGGCGGCCAGAGGGTCCGGGGTCACGTCGATGGCCCGGTGAAAGACGGCCGTCCGCTCGCCGATCAGGTCCAGCATGGTCCGGCAGCGGGCCCTATCCACCGTGCCGTCGGGGAGGAGAAAGCCGAACACGATGCCGTCCGCGCCGTTTGCCAGCAGCGCCCGTGCGTCGGCCAGCATGACCGCGTATTCCGTGTCCGTGTAGCAGAAGCCGCCCTCCCGGGGCCGGACCATGCACATCACCTCCAGGTCCGGCGCGGCCTGTTTCACCACCTGCAGGGACCCCACTGTGGGGGTGAGCCCGCCGTGAAACAGGTCGGAGTTGAGCTCCACTCTTTTTGCGCCGCCCTTCCACGCGGCGACGGCGTCCGCGGCCGAGCCGCAGCAGACCTCCAAAAGCGACATGATACCGCTCCTTTCTCACAGGGACAGGGAGAACAGCGCTTTGCGCCGCCCCACGACGTCCCCGTTGTCATTATAGATGTATTCCGTGCCCAGCTTATCCAGCCGGGCGGCGTGTTCCTCGGTCAGCGCCCCCAGGGAGCGGAGCAGCTCCTTCACCAGGAAAGGCCAGGCGCTCTCCGTGCCGTCCACCAGCTTGAGGGCCACGCCCAGCCGCTGCTTTTTCAGCCCAAAGCCATACACGCCGTTGGCCCCGCCCTTGGCGATGATGTTCTTGTCCCGGTTCATCTCCGTGCACAGCAGCGCGCCCCGTATCATATAGGGGTAGAGGCCGATGCGCCGGACGTTTTCCGCCGCCGCGCCCTGGAGGGCGTCGTCAGCGATGGTGTCGATGCAGGCCAGGTTTTTGAACGCCGCGGCGATGGAGCGCATGGGCACGGCGAACACCGGCACGCCGCAGCCGTCCACGCCCACCTGTACCCGGTCCGTCTCGCTGACGGTCTTGATGGTCCGCTCCACCAGGCCGTGCACGGCGGTGCCCACCTTCCAGTAATCCTCCACCGGCCCGCCCAGGGCCCGCTGCATCATCAGCAGGGCGCAGTGCTTTCCGGAGCAGTTGTGGTACACCTTCCGCAGGGGGAGCCCCGCCCGGATGCGGGCCTCGTTGGCCGCCGGGTCGCCGGGGGCGGTGGGCTTCATGCACAGGATGTCCTCAGACAGCTCCATCCGCCGCAGTATCTCCTCTACCGCCGAGACGTGGCACGCCATGCCCAGGTGGGACGCGGACAGCACCACGGACTGCTCCTCCGTGAGACCGTACTGCCTGTCCAGCCCCATGGCGAACACCGGCAGGGCCTGGATGGGCTTGGACGCGGAGCGGTAAAACACCATGTCCGACGCGTCGCCCAGGGACCACAGCACTCGGCTGTGCTCGTCCACCACGCAGATATAGCCCTGGTGTATCAGGTCAAAATAGCCGTTTCTGTCCTCTTCCAAAAGCGGTGCGTACATAGCCGGGCCCTCCCTTGTGCAGATCGCGGCCCCATTGTATCACATCCGCCGGAGGATTTCCACCGCCGCCTTTTCGGCGGGGATTGTCGATATACGGCGGAAAAACGGTCCCGCCCAGTTGTAAATCGGGCGGGGGTCTGGTAAAATAAAAAGACGCGGGCGCCGGGGAGAGCGCCCGATGCCCTCCCGCCCTGGACGGGAGGGGCCGGAGGTAAGGCGGATATGAAAAACAAGACAGACAATACCTACATATTTGAGAGCATGGCCGTGGGGAAGGCCGTGCGGACGATGGCGGTGCCTACCATCATCAGCCAGCTCATCGTGCTCATCTACAACATGGCGGACACCTTCTTCATCGGCCGGACCGGCGACCCGCTGATGGTGGCGGGGGTGTCCCTCATCCTGCCCATCTTCAACATAACCCTGTCCATTTCCGGGCTGGCGGGCGTGGGCGGCGGCGCTCTCATCTCCCGGCTTTTGGGTGAGAAGCGCCCGGAGGAGGCCCGGCGGGTCTACAGCTTTTCCGTGTATCTGAGCGCCCTGACGGCGGGGCTATTCTCGGTGGGGGTGCTGGTGTTCATGCGCCCGCTGATGGGCCTTTTGGGGGCCGGGCCGGACACCTACGGCTACGCCAGCGCCTATTCCTTCTGCGTCATCGTCTGCGGCGGAGTGCCCACCGTGATGAGCAACACCATGGCCCATCTGCTGCGGAGCGTGGGGGAGTCAAAAAAGGCGGGCTTTGGCATCACCATGGGCGGCGTCATCAACATGATACTGGACCCGCTTTTCATGTTCGTGCTGCTGCCCGACGGGATGGAGGCCATCGGCGCGGGTGTGGCGACGTGCCTTTCCAACTGCATTGCCTGCGGCTATTTCATCGGGACGCTGCGGGGCATGCGGGGGGACGCAGTGCTGCGCCTCGTCTCCCCGGCCAAGCGCCCGGAGGGCAAGAGCCTGCGGGGCGTGTTCGGCGTAGGGGTCCCCTCGGCCATTGCCACACTGCTGTTCGACATGGATTACATGGTCATCGACCGGCTCATGAGCGGCTACAGCGATGTGGCCCTGGCGGCGGTGGG
>CANRNA010000145.1 GCA_947631805.1 uncultured Oscillospiraceae bacterium
GTTTTAAGGATGTCCGGGTCATCCGCCCGCTTATTCCGCCCCCACGCCCCCGTCGAAACCATTGCAGCCCCTTAGGCGGGGCTCGGGCCCGCGGCCTCCCTTTGCAGCCAAGGCGGCAAAGCTCATGAGCAGCCCGGCCCCGCCGTCTCCCCACGCGACCCGCTTTGCTGGGCTCGCGTGGGGACCCCATTTGGGGCGGCGGTGGTCCAAGCCATCCGCGTCGTGTCCGAGCTTATATGAGAACGAACGTACTAACTATAGGTATTTTAAACCTTCTTCGGCGCGGGATATTCCTGGCCGAAGGTGTCCACCGTGACCTTCTGCATGACCTGGGGGGTCAGGGGCTTGTCGCCCCAGCCGGTCTTGGTGGCGGCTATCTTATCCACCACGTCCATGCCCTCCAGCACCTGGCCGAAGGCGGCGTACTGCCCGTCCAGATGGGGCGCGTCCTCGTGCATGATGAAAAACTGGCTCCCGGCGGAGTCCGGGTCCATAGCCCTGGCCATGGACAGGATGCCCCGGGTGTGGCGCAGGTCGTTGCTGTAGCCGTTGGCGGTGAACTCGCCGGGGATGGAGTAGCCCGGCCCGCCGGTGCCGTTGCCCTGGGGGCAGCCCCCCTGGATCATGAAGCCGGGAATGACCCGGTGGAAGATCAGGCCGTTATAAAATCCCTTCTGCACCAGGGATATGAAGTTATTCACCGTATTGGGGGCTATCTCCGGATAGAGCTCCGCCTTGATGACGCCGCCGTCGTGCATTTTGATGGTAACGATAGGATTTTTCATGCGTTTGCCTCCTTGAATTTCCGGTCCATTTCGCGGCGGGCGCTCTTTTCCGCCGCGTCGCTGCGCTTGTCGTACAGCTTTTTGCCCTTGCACAGCCCCAGCTCGACCTTCACCAGGCTGTCCTTGAAATACAGGCTCAGGGGCACAAGGGCCAGTCCCTCCTGCTGCACCTTGGCGCCCAGGCGGACGATCTCCCGCCGGTGCATGAGCAGGCGGCGGTCCCGGTCGGGATCGGCGTTGAAGTAGCTGCCCTGCTTGTAGGGGCTGATGTGCATCCCCCGGACCCACAGCTCCCCGTTTTTCACACGGGCGTAGCAGTCCTTCATGTTCAGGGTCCCGGCCCGGATGGACTTGACCTCCGTGCCGGTCAGCTCGATGCCCGCCTCGAAGCGGTCCAGGACAAAATAGTCGTGCCGCGCCTTGCGGTTGTCCGCGATCAGCTTTGTTCCCTTTCCCTTCACAGGCATACGCCCTCTCACCTCTCCCCGTACCTTGGCGGCTCTATTATACTACGTTTTCCCTCCCTTAGCAATTATAACCTGCCCAGGTCAAAAAAAGTTTACAACCTACCGGGCGAAGTACCGGCGCAGGACCGCCACGGCCTCCCCCCGGATGAGGCACAGCCCCTGCTCCCGGGCGTGGGCCTCCCATCCGGCCGTCACGCACCCCGCCTGCCCGTATTCATACAGGCTCGGCCGCACCTCCTCCGGGCCCAGAGCCAGCACGTAGCCCTCCCCGACCGCGTACAGGGAGCTGTCCCCGTCCGGACAGGGCATGGCCCCGCCCAGCAGGTCCTCCAGGTCCCCGAAGCAAAACGCCGGGCGCCGGGCATGGGCGGGCCGGGCGATGACCAGGGTGTCCTCCCCGGCGGCGAAGCACTCCGCCTCCGTCTCCGGCCAGGGGTCCAGCCCGTGGTCCGCCAGGGCCTGGCGCACCAGCCGGAGCATCTGCTCCCTGGTGGGCGCCTGCTCATGGGTTATCCAGATGGAGACCGCCGTCTCCGTCGCCTGTACTGTTTTCATTATGTACGCCCCTCCTGAGCACAAAATGTCCATGTTGTGATTATAATGCAGAGAAATGTTGTGCGTATAGAATAAAAATGTGGTAATTTGCAAAAGAACGTGCTATACTAGGGAAAAATCTTGGTATTATGTAACCTTTTGAGGGGACTTTTGTCAGAGGGGGCATATAATGGAACATAAGGAACGGCCCTTGCGGCGTGTAAACGCCTATCAGGGCGTGGTGGTCGATGTGACCACGGATATCGTATCCCTGCCCAACGGCGCCACCAGTGTCCGGGAGGTGGTCCACCATCCCGGGGGCGTGTGCGTGGCGGCGGTGGACGACGCAGGGCAGGTGGCGCTGGTGCGCCAGTACCGCTATCCCTTCGGCCAGGAGCTGGTGGAGCTCCCGGCGGGAAAGCTGGAAAAGGGCGAGGAGCCCTTCTCCGCGGCCCAGCGGGAGCTGAGCGAGGAGACCGGCCTGGAGGCCGGGCAGTGGGTGGACATGGGCGCCATGCTGGTCTCCCCGGGCATCTCCACGGAAAAGCTCTATCTCTACCTGGCCACGGAGCTGCGCCAGGGGGAGGCCCATCCGGACCCCAACGAGTTTCTGGACGTGGAGAAAATGCCCCTGGAACGGCTGGTGGAAATGGTCATGGACGGCTCTGTCCAGGACGCCAAGACCGTGGTCGGCGCATTGAAAGCGGCGGCACTTCTCAAGAGGAATTGATTTTTTGTCATCCCTGTGGTAAAATGTAAGGACTTATCTTACATATTTGCCATATATCCCGGAGGACGTGCCCGTCCGTCCTCTATCCATTACATATCATTGGGAGCAATTATGGAAAAATACGTTATTCAGGGCGGAAAGCCCCTGCGGGGCTCAGTGGAGATATCCGGCGCGAAAAACGCGGCGGTGGCCATCATCCCGGCGGCGCTCATGGTCCGGGGCGTGTGTCGGCTGGAAAATCTGCCCGAGATCAGCGATACCGATACCCTTTTGCACATCCTCACCTATTTGGGCGCGAAGGTCAACATGATAAACCGCACCACCGTGGAGTTGGACTGCACCCACGTGCAGATGGATACGCTCCCGGAGGATATGTGGAACCTGACAAGGCGCATCCGGGCCAGCTATTACCTCATCGGGGCCATGCTGGGCCGCTTCGGAAGGGCCCGCAGCACCATGCCCGGCGGCTGCAACTTCGGCGTGCGCCCCATAGACCAGCACATCAAGGGCCTGACGGCCCTGGGCGCGGACATGGACGTGTCCGGCGGCTTCATCCGGGCGACGGCGAAAAACGGCCGCCTGCGCGGCACCACCATCTACCTTGACAAAGTATCCGTGGGGGCCACCATCAACATCATGATCGCCGCCGCCACGGCGGAGGGCCGCACCGTCATCGAGAACGTGGCCCGGGAGCCCCACATCGTGGACCTGGCCAACTTCCTCAACTCCATGGGCGCGGACGTGCGCGGCGCGGGCACCGACGTGATAAAGATCCGGGGGGTGAAGAGCCTCCACGGGGGCGCCTACACCCTCATCCCCGACCAGATCGAGGCCGGCACCTACATGGCGGCGGTGGCCGCCGCCGGGGGCGCGGTGCGGGTGTCCAACGTCATCCCCAAGCACCTGGAGTGCATCTCCTCCAAGCTGCGGGAGATGAACGTGGAGGTGGAGGAGGGAGACGACTATGTGCTCGTGTGCCGAAACGGTCCTCTCCACCCCGTCAACCTGAAGACCATGCCCTATCCCGGCTTCCCCACCGATATGCAGCCCCAGATGACCGCCGTGCTCTGCTGCGCTCCTGGTCTGAGCGTGGTGACGGAGGGCGTGTGGAACAACGGCCGGTTCAAATATGTGGGCGAGCTGAAAAAAATGGGCGCCAACATCGCCGTGGAGGACCAGTCCGCCATCCTGCAGGGGGTGGAAAAGCTCACCGGCGCCGTTGTCCGGGCCTGCGACCTGCGGGCGGGCGCGGCGGTGGTCATCGCCGGCCTGGCCGCCGAGGGCGTCACCAAGGTGGAGGACGTTACCTACATCGAGCGGGGCTACCAGGACCTGGTGGGCAAGTTCCGGGCCCTAGGGGCGGACATCCGCTGCATCGAGGAGCCGGAGAGCGAGCCGGTCGTGAACTGGAACGCGGGCTGACATGCGCCTTCTGGTTTTCGCCAGCGGCTCCACCGGCAACTGTGCCTTGGTCCAGGGCGGCGGCAGGAGCGTACTGCTGGACGCCGGTATCTCCGCAAAACGCATCCGTACCTGTCTGGAGGCCGAGGGGATCGACCCCGGCTGTCTGGACGGCATCTTCATCACCCATGAACACGCAGACCACGTCTCAGGGCTCTCTGTCTTCACAAAGCAGTTTCCTTTGCCGGTCTTTGCCCCTGGGACAGTGGCGGGCGCTCTGCGCCGGTCGCTCCCGGGGGTGTGCCCTTTTATCCGGGACATCGAGCCGGAGGTCCCTCTCTCCCTGGGGTGCATGACCGTGACGGCCTTTCCCACCCCCCACGACACAGACCAGAGCGTGGGCTACCGCCTGGAGGCGGACGGGGCCGTGCTGGCCGCCGCCACCGACACCGGCTGTGTGACGGACACCATGCTCCGCTATCTCACCGGGGCGGACGCGGCCCTCATCGAGGCCAACCACGATGTGGCCATGCTGCGCGCAGGTCCCTACCCGGCCTATCTGAAGCGGCGCATCCTCTCCGACAGGGGGCACCTGTCCAACGACGAGTGCGGCCGTCTGGCCGCCGTGCTGGCCGCCCACGGCGCCGGGACCATCGTCCTGGGTCATCTGTCCCGGCAAAACAATCTTCCTGGCCTGGCCCGGCGCACTGTGAGCCAGTGTCTGGCCGATGGGAACACGTCGCTGCTGGTGGCGCCGGAATTCGGCCGCCTGGAGGTGGAGGTGACGCCGTGCTTCGCGTGAGCGTGCTGTGCCTGGGACGGCTGAAGGAGCCCTATTACATCGCCGCCTGCGCCGAGTACTTAAAGCGCCTGGGCGCTTACTGCAA
>CANRNA010000146.1 GCA_947631805.1 uncultured Oscillospiraceae bacterium
AGCCGGGAGAAGGCCGTCGAGACCCTGGAAAAGGCGGGCCACGCCGTCAAGACGGCGATCATCATGATCTTGTGCGATGCGGATGTGGAGCGGGCCGAGCGGCTTTTGAAGGAGAAGGACGGGCGTATCGCGGATGTGGTGCTGGCCCAGGAGGACGGGGCGCGCAAGGACGCCTATGTCCGCCAGATAAGAGCGTGATAAGGAGACCGAGCTATGCCTGATATGCTGGTAAGACTTTACGATCTGCCTCAGGGGGCCGGGACGGCCCAGCCGGAGGCGGAGGGCGTCGTGATACGCCGCGCCATGGCCCCGGACAAGTTCCGGGTGGTGGAGTGGGTGCGGGAGCACACCGGCGTCTCCGCCGCCGGGGAGTGCGACGTGTGCTTTTCCCGCCCGGCCGTGTCCTGCTTCATCGCCACCAGGGGGAAGGAGATAGTGGGCTACGCTTGCTATGACGCCACGGCCCCGGACTTCTTCGGCCCCACCAAGGTGCTGGAATCGGAGCAGGGCAGGGGCATCGGAAGGGCCCTTCTCCTCCGCAGTTTGGACGCCATGCGGGCGGAGGGCTACGGCTACGCTGTTATCGGCGGGGTGGGCCCCCAGGCGTTTTATGAAAAGTGTGTGGGCGCGGTGGTGATACCCCAGTCCACGCCGGGCATCTACCGGGACTTTCTGGGCGGCATGGGCCGCTGAGGAGCGGCGGAGAGGGGAAACGGCGATGGAGATAGAAAAATGGGACCGGAATTTCAGCACGGCGCTCCGGCTCCCCGAGGACACAGCCTTTCACGACGCCCGGCAGCGGCCCTTTGTCGGCTACGGGCTGTATGATTACCGGAACGCCTGGCCCTTCCGGCGCATGCCCCAGGACGCGGCGGACCGGGTGAGCCCTGGGGTGGGGGCCCTGTGCCGCCACACGGCGGGCGGGCGGGTGCGCTTTCAGACCGACTCGGGCCATCTGGTCCTGCGGGCCCAGCTGGCCGACTGCGCCTGGATGGGGCACATGGCCTTCGTGGGCTCCTGCGGCTTTTCGGTGTATGTGGAGAGCGGGGGCGTGCCGGTGTTTTATAAGAGCGTCATCCCCTCGGTGGTCCATGAGGAGGTGACCCGTGACCGGCTGGAGGGACTTATCGAATTTCCGGACCGGCGGATGCGGGACATCACCGTCTACTTCCCCCTGTACGGCGGGGTGGAGGACCTTTGGTTCGGGCTCCAGAAGGACGCCCGCCTGGAGGAGGGACGCCGGTACCGGTATGAGGTCCCGGTGCTCTACTACGGCTCCTCCATCACCCAGGGGGGCTGCGCCTCCCGGCCGGGCAACTCGTATGAGGGCTTCATCTCCCGTTGGCTGGATTGCGATTATGTAAACCTCGGTTTTTCCGGGAGCGGGAAGGCGGAGACCGCCATGGGGGAATATCTGGCGGGGCTGGAGGCCTCGGTGTTCGTGATGGACTACGACCACAACGCCCCGGACGCCGACTATCTGGAACAGACCCATGAGCGGCTTTACCGCCTTTACCGCGAAAAAAATCCGGCGGTACCTGTCATCATGGTATCCCGGCCGGATTTTATGAACGATCCCGAGAGCCCCAGGCGCAGAGAGGTGATACGGCGTACCTTCTCAAACGCCAGGGAGCGGGGAGATCGGAATGTGTATTTTATTGATGGGGAGAGCCTGTTTTGGAGCGCAGACGGGACGGGGACCGACTGCACGGTGGACGGGTCCCATCCCAACGACCTGGGCTTTTTCCGCATGGCGGAAAAGATAGGTGCCGTGGTGGAGCGGTGCCTGACCCATCCCCAGGGGGGCTCAGAGGGCCCTCTCTCGGTGTGACTGGGTGCTTTTCAGGCTGTTTTCCAGCGTGGGGGCGGCCCGGTCATAATCCAGCTGGGCCACCGCGGTGAACAGCACGTCCACCGACAGCATCTGGGCGATGCGGCTGCTCATGGCGGCGCTGCGGGGCGCGACCTCCGGGGAGGAGCTGTAGAGCTGGATGTCGGACCCCATGGCAAGAGGGCTCTTGCTGAAGGACGTCAGGGCGATGACCGGCGTGCCGCACTGGTTGGCGATGTCCAGTATCTCCAGGCTCTCCTTCGTCCGCCCGGAGGTGGAGATGATGACGGCCACGTCCTCCGGGGTCATGTTGGCCGCGTAGGTGAGCTGGACGTGAAAATCCACGAAGAACCGCACGTCCAGGTCGATGCGCAGCAGCTTGGAGCACAGATCCTCCCCCACCAGGGCGGAGGCGCCCATGCCGAAGATGCGGATGGACTTGGCCTCCAGTATCTTCCGGGCCGCCTGCTCCACGCTGACCGGGTCCAGGAGCTTGGCCGTGTCCTGAACGGCCCGCAGGCTGTTGTTGCGCACGCTCTGGATGGTCTGCTCCACGCTGTCCTGCTCCGTCTTGAGGATGTCGGGAAAGACGATGTGGTTTTCTTCCTTGCCCTTCGTCTGATACAGCTCGTTGAAAAGGCTCTTTTTCAGGTCCTTCAGGCCGTTGAACCCCAGGGCCTTGCAGAAACGGACCCAGGACACCTTGCTGGCGCCGGACGCCTCTGCCAGCTGCAAAATGGGCATGCTGAACACGTTTTCCACGTTGTTCAGAAAATAATTGGCCGCCTTTTTCTCCGTGTTGCTCAGGGTGTCGTATACGCCCTGGACGCGCAGCTCGATGTTGGTGGGGGACAGGCTCTGGCCGGGCTCCGCCTGCATGGGAGAGGTCCCTGGGGCGTTCCCGCCGCCCGTCGCGGCAAACAAGTCGTTATTCATAAAATACCTTCCGCTTTTTCTTTTCCGGCACTATTATATACTTATGGAGAATATCTTGTCAAATAGGGGGATGGGATATGGCGATAATACAAGCGAATTTTACATCTGACGCCCTGATGCGGATGGTCACCATCCAGGTCATACTCCCCGTGGAAAAGCAGGCCGGTCTGGAGGCGGCGGCGCGAAAGCCCCTGCCCACCCTCTACCTGCTCCACGGTGTCACAGGCAACTGCACGGACTGGCTCACCAGGACAAACATCCTCCGCTGGGCGGAGGCGAAGGACCTGGCCGTGGTGATGCCCTCGGGAGAGAACGGGTTTTACGTGGATCACCCCGGCAGCCACCGGAATTACGGGCGGTTCATAGGCCGGGAGCTGGTGGAGATGACCCGGACCATGTTCCCCCTGTCCCGCCGCCGGGAGGACACCTTCATCGCGGGGCTGTCCATGGGGGGCTACGGGGCCATACGCGGCGGCCTGAAGTACCACGACGTGTTCAGCTGCGCCGCCGGGCTGTCCTCTGCCATCGTGGTGGACGGCATTGAAAAGCGCACCAACGACACCGCCTATTTTTTGAATCGCCGGGATTTCGCCGAGAGCATCTTCGGGGACCTGTCCAGGGTGAAGGACAGCGACAACGACCCCCGGTGGCTGGCGAAACAGCTCCGGGAGACGGGCGGGGCGGCGCCCCGGCTCTATCTGGCCTGCGGCAGGGACGACCCCCTGCTGCCGGGCAGCCAAAAGCTCCGGGACGATCTGCGCGCTCTGGGCTTAGACGTGACCTATGAGGAGGGGCCGGGAAGCCACGAGTGGGATTTCTGGGACCGGTACATCCGGCGGGTCATCGACTGGCTGCCCCTGGACCGGACGGGGGATTGACAAAACAAACGAGCAAAAAACAGAGGGGACGTGGCCTTGCGCCATGTCCCCTCGCGTCCTATACGGTTCAGTCCAGATAGGTCAGTCCTCCCACGGCGTGGATGCCGAGGCCGGGGTCGTCGGATACGGTGATGTTCTGCTCGGCAAAGACCGCGCCGCCGGTTATGGGGTCTTCGCTGCACAGCACCGGGCCGTCCAGATCGACCTTGGTGACGATCTGCCTGGCGCAGGCCAGGTGGACGGCGGCGTTGACGCTTATCTTGGCCTCCAGCATGCAGCCTATCATGCACTCCACCCCGTAGACCTCGGCGGCGGAGGCTATCTTCAGGGCGTTGTAGATGCCGCCGCACTTCATGAGCTTGATGTTCACCAGATCGGCGGCCCCCATCTGCATGATGGTCAGGGCGTCGGCAGGGGAGAACACGCTCTCGTCCGCCAGCACGGGGACATAGGAGCGCTCGGTGACGTATTTCAGGCCGGTGAAGTCGTGGGCCTTCACAGGCTGCTCCACGAACTCGATGTCCAGCCCCTTTTCCTGCATCTGGTTGAGGATGCGCACCGCCTGCTTTGGCTGCCAGGCCTGGTTGGCGTCGATGCGGATGCGGGTGGCGGCCCCGGCGGCCTGGCGCACGGCGGCGAGCCGGGCCACGTCCAGGCGCGGGTCGGCCCCCACCTTGACCTTCAGGGT
The DNA here is from genome assembly GCA_947631805.1 of uncultured Oscillospiraceae bacterium. Classification (GTDB taxonomy): domain Bacteria; phylum Bacillota; class Clostridia; order Oscillospirales; family Oscillospiraceae; genus CAJOIG01. The sequence continues at coordinate 4,334 of CANRNA010000146.1, forward strand.
GTCATAGCCCCGCTGCACGGCGTTCACCGTGTCACGGGCCATCTCCTCCGGGTCGTTGACGCTGATGGTGATATCCGTGACAAGCGTCTTCCGGCTGCCGCCCAGCAGCTTATAGACGGGTATCTTGTAAAGCTGCCCGTACAGGTCCCAGAGGGCCATGTCCATAGCGGCCTTGGCGCTGGTGTTTTTCACGATGCACCCGTTCAGCGCCAGCATCAGGCTCTCAAAGTCGTCCACGTCCCGGCCCACCACCGTCTTGATGATGTGGTCCCGGAGGGCGCCCAAAATGGCCCCGGTGGTGTCCCCGGTGATGGCCCCGGTGGGGGGCGCCTCGCCGTAGCCCACCGCGCCGGTGTCGGTGTGGACCTCCACGATCACGTCCTCCACGCTGGATACGGACCGCAGGGCGGTCTTGAAGGGCACCCGCAGGGGGACGGAGATGCGGCCCAGTCTTAC
>CANRNA010000147.1 GCA_947631805.1 uncultured Oscillospiraceae bacterium
AAGTAGACGATCTCCTTGCCGCCGATGACGCTGATGAGGGAGGTGTCCTTCAAAAGGACGATGAACTCGTTGCCCAGGGAGGGGAGGATGGCCTTGAAGGCCTGGGGGATAACGATGAAGCGCATGGTGTCTATGTACCCCAGCCCCAGGCTCCGGCCCGCCTCCGCCTGGCCAGGGTCCAGGCTCATGAGCCCGCCCCGGATGATCTCGGACACGTAGGCGCCGGAGTTGATGCCCAGGGTCAGGGCGCCCACGAGAGTGAAGTTCCGGCTGGAGGAGAAGACCACGAAGCCCATGATCAGCAGCTGCACCATCATGGGGGTGCCGCGGATGACGGTCACGTATATTTTGAAGATAAAGTCGATGAAGGAGAGGACGGGGTTATGGGTGCCCGGCCGCTGCTGGGCATGGGCCGTGCGGACGACGGCCACCATGACGCCCAGCACCACGCCGATGGCCAGGGCCATGACCGTGACCTCGATGGTGGCCAGCAGGCCCTCGAAGTACTGCTGCCAGCGGCTGTTCATAAACCAGGCCCGGTAGAACTTCATAAAGAAGTTTTGCCAATAGGTCTGCTCCGCCACGGGGATGGCGGATATGGTCTCGTAGAGACCTGTCACATTCATACAAAACACCTCATTTGGTCATATAGGGAAAAAGGGCGGCCAATGGGCCGCCCTTTGCGAAAGCGGATGCTTACTCAGCCTCGTCGGCGCTGACGTAGTGGGAGACGATCTCCTCCACCAGGCCGTTTTCGATCATGGTCTCCAGGACGGTGTTCAGCGCGTCCAGAAGAGCGGTGTTGTCCTGATCGACGGCCAGGCAGTAATCCTCGTTGGTGAACTCGGTGTCAAGGATCTTCAGGCCGGGGTTGGCGGCAACATACTCCTTGGCAGGGCCGTTGTCGATGACCACCGCGTCGATCTGGCCGTTCAGCAGGGCCTGCACGGCGGTGGCGCCGTTGTCGTAAGCGGTGACGTGGTCCTCGCCGAAGCCGCCGTTCTCGGGGGTGTCGGAGCAGTAGATGTAGCCGGTGGTGCCGCTCTGGGTGCCGATCATTTCGGCGTTGGCCAAGTCGTCAACGGTGGCGATCTCGGAGTCCTCGGGGACGATGACCACCTGCACGCCGTTGGCGTAGGGGGTGGAGAAGTCCATGACCTCGTCACGCTCTTCGTTGTAGGTCAGGCCGGCCAGCATCATGTCGGACTTGTTGTCCTGCACCGCGATCAGGGCGGAGGTGAACTCCATGTCGTCGATGACCAGCTCCAGGCCGGTGGCCTGGGCCAGATACCAGGCGATCTCCACGTCGATGCCCTCGAAGCCGGTACCGGCAAAGCCCTCGCCGTCGGCGACCATCTCATAGGGAGGGAACGCGGCGTTGGTGCTCATGATGAGCTTGCCTTCCTCGATGGTGGTGAACTCGGGCAGTTCCAGGTCCAGCAGATAGTCGGGTACCTCGGGGGCCTCGGCCTCGCCCTCGGCGGCGAAGGCCAGCGCGCCCATGGACAGGACCATGGTCAGGGCCAGCAGCATAGCGATGATCTTTTTCATTTTGTTATCCATCCTTCCATAAATGTGTGTGGTTGAGTTTGTGACCGTATCCAGTCGTTGAGTGAATTATAAACGCATAAAGATGAATAAACAAGCTGTTATTCACCAAATTATGAATAACAGCGAGATTTCTTGCAAATTATACAAAAGAAAGCCCCTCTTCCGGAGAAGAGGGGATGATTATTCACGAAAAAAGCCGCTCCGCGATGTGCTCGTCGGGGGGACGGGGGCCGTCCTGGGGCTTGCAGCGGGCGCAGGTGACGCTGCGGATGGCAAGCTTCACCATTTTTTTCAGGGTGTATTTGCTCTCGCCCGCCACTCGGGGGGAGCGGCTGTACTCCACGGTGGCGATGTCCAGGCCCAGGCGGGTGGTCAGGCCCCGGAGGAAGGGGCTGTCGTCGTGGTAGCGGGACAGGGCGTCCAGGGCACGGGTGTCCATGAGCCGGAAATCCGCGTGGTCATAGATGAGCTTTGCCCCGAACAGGTTCATGATGTCGTAATAGGCGTGGGCGGTGAAGCGCTTGAAGAAGGTGTCCGTGGTCCGGCTGGAGCGCACCCCGCAGACGATGGGGAAGCCCTCAGCGTGCTTTTTCACCATCTGGTCCATGGCGTCGATGTCGTCCTGCAGGTCGGCGTCGATGCTGATGGTGATGTCGCACCGGCCACGGGCCTCCATGAGCCCGGCCATCACCGCGTTCTGGTGGCCCCGGTTGGGGCTCAGCCGCAGGCCGGAAAAGGCGGGGTCCTGCCGGTGGAGGGAGCGGATGATATCCCATGTGCCGTCGGAGGAGCCGTCGTCCACCAGCAGGACGCGGCTGGACGGGGAGATGAGCCCGGCGTCCGTGAGCTGGGCCAGCTTCCGCCGGAACACAGGGGCTGTCTGAGGCAGGCAGTCGGCCTCGTTGTAGCAGGGCACGACAATATATAATGTATCCATATAAGTCACCTCTGAGGTATTATAGTAAATTCTATCCACATTTTCAACAGAAATGAAAAATGCCCAAAGTTTCCCTTGAAAAAAACAGGAGATGGTATATAATAATGTAGGCTTACAATACTGGAGAAATAGGCGATTTTGGAGAGAAGCCCCACTATGAACAGCATCGTCCTGTACGCGCCGGAGATACCCCAGAACACGGGGGCCATCGCCCGGACATGCGCCGCCACCGGCGCCAGTCTGCACCTGATAAAGCCTCTGGGCTTCGACATATCCGACGCCGCTGTGCGCCGGGCGGGGCTGGACTACTGGCATCTGGTGGACGTGCACGTATACGAGAGCGTGGAGGAATATCTGGCGGTGAACGGGGACGAGGACCTGTGGCTGCTGTCCACCAAGGCCCCACGGAGCTACGACAGGGCGGATATCGGCCCCAGCGCGGCGCTGATGTTCGGTCGGGAGACCTCGGGACTGCCGGAGAGCCTTTTGGAGCGCTACCGGGACAGGTGCCTTCGCATCCCCATGCGCCCCAGGGCCAGGAGCCTGAATCTGGCCAGCGCCGCGTCAATCCTGTTATATGACGTTCTCCGGCGGCAGGGGTTCCCGGGCCTTCTGGGCACAGGCATCATGGCCGTGGGGGAGGACGCGGACCAGCGTTAAAAACCATTTTATGGAGGATATACACAATGAACTACAACAAGAAGAACGTGACCCAGGTGGACGTCAAGGGCAAGAAGGTCCTGCTCCGCTGCGACTTCAACGTCCCCCGGGACAAGAAGACCAACGCCATCACGGACGACAAGCGCATCCGCGCCGCCCTGCCCACCATCCAGTACCTGCTGGAGAACGGCGCCGCGGTCATCGCCTGCTCTCACCTGGGCAAGCCTGAGCCCAGCTTTGACAAGTGGGTGAAGAAGCAGACCGAGAAGGGGAAGGACCCCGCCACTCTTACCGAGGAGAAGTGGAAGAAATCTCTCAACGAGCTGCGCATGGAGCCTGTGGCCGCGCGCCTGGGCGAGCTGCTGGGCAAGCCGGTCATCCTGGCCGACGACGTGATCGGCCCCGACGCCAAGGCCAAGGCCGCCGCCCTCCAGCCCGGCGAGATCATGCTGCTGCAGAACACCCGCTTTGAAAAGGGCGAGACCAAGAACGACCCCGCCGTTGCCAAGGCGATGGCCGACATGGCCGAACTGTATGTGTCCGACGCCTTCGGCACCGTTCACCGCGCTCACGCATCCACCGTCGGCGTGGCCGACTATCTGCCCGCCGTGTCCGGCTTCCTGATCGGCAAGGAGCTGTCCATCATGGGCAAGGCCTTGGAGGACCCCGCCCGGCCCTTCGTGGCCATTCTGGGCGGCGCGAAGGTCTCCGACAAGATCGCCGTCATCGAGAACCTGCTGAACAAGGCCGACAAGATCATCATCGGCGGCGGCATGGCCTACACCTTCATCAAGGCCCAGGGCTATGAGGTGGGCGACAGCCTCCTGGAGGAGGACAAGGTCGACTTCGCCAAGCAGATGATCGACACCGCCAAGGCCAAGGGCGTGGAGCTGCTCCTGCCCGAGGACACCGTCATCGCCAAGGAGTTCGCCGCGGACGCGGAGAGCAAGATCGTTCCCTCCAGCGCCATCCCCGCCGGCTGGCAGGGCCTGGACATCGGCGTGAAGACCCGGGAGAAGTTCGCCGCCGCCGTCAAGGGCGCCGGCACCGTGGTCTGGAACGGCCCCATGGGCGTGTTCGAGTTCGATAAGTTCGCCGAGGGCACCCGCGCCGTGGCCCGCGCCGTGGCCGAGTCCGGCGCCGTGAGCATTATCGGCGGCGGCGACTCCGCGGCGGCCGTGGAGCAGCTGGGCTTCGCCGACAAGATCACCCACATCTCCACCGGCGGCGGCGCCTCCCTGGAGTTCCTGGAGGGCAAGGCCCTGCCCGGCGTGGTCTGCCTGCAGGACGCGTAAGGAGACGGCAGATGGATAAAAAGCATCGCAATGCCCTTATCGCGGGCAACTGGAAGATGAACAAGCTGGCCTCCGAGGTCCCCGCCTTCTGGGCGGAGCTGGCCCCCAAGGCCGCTCTGGGGGAGGGCGTCCAGTCCGCTCTGTGCGTGCCGTTCCCCCTGATCCCCGCCATGAAGGCCGCCGTCGTTGGCAGCCAGATGAAGGTGGGGGCCCAGGACGTGTCCGCCCATGACAAGGGTGCGTACACCGGCGAGGTGTCCGCGGCCATGCTGGCCGACCTGGGCGTGGATTACTGCATCATCGGCCACAGCGAGCG
>CANRNA010000148.1 GCA_947631805.1 uncultured Oscillospiraceae bacterium
CGGGAGGTGGGCGCCTGCTTTTCCGTGAACAACATGCTCCGGGCCGAGTGCTACAAGCAGCGGATGGAGAAGGGCCTGAGCTTCCTGGAGTTCAACTACATGATCATGCAGTCCTATGACTTCTACCACATGTTCCAGACCCTGGGCTGCAACATGCAGTTCGGCGGCAACGACCAGTGGAGCAACATGCTGGGCGGCACGGAGCTCATCCGCCGGAAGCTGGGCAAGGACGCCTACGCCATGACAGTGACCCTGCTCACCGACTCTCAGGGCATGAAGATGGGCAAGACCGCCGGGAACGCCGTGTGGCTGGACCCTGACAAGACCTCCCCCTACGATTTCTATCAGTACTGGCGGAACGTGGGAGACGCGGACGTGATGAAATGTATCCGCATGCTCACCTTCCTCCCCCTGGACCAGATAGAGGAGATGGACCACTGGAAGGACCAGAAGATAAACGAGGCCAAGGAGATCCTGGCCTTTGAGCTGACAAAGATGGTCCACGGGGAGGAGGAGGCCGCAAAGGCGCAGGCCGCCGCCAAAGCCCTGTTCGGGGCCGGGGCCAGCGAGCAGATGCCCGTGACCGAGCTGGCCGAGGCCGACCTCACCGACGGGGCGGCGGACATCAAGGCGCTGCTGGTGAAGGCGGGGCTGGTGAAGTCCAACTCCGAGGCCCGGCAGAACATCGCCCAGGGGGGCGTGCTGCTGGACGGGGAAAAGGTGACGGATATGTTTTTGGCTGTCCCGGCGGAGAAGCTGCGCCAGGGCGTACTGCTCCGGCGGGGAAAAAAGAGCTACCGGAAGGTCATCCTGAAGTGATCGCATCGGCTTACCTGCGAGGCGGCGGGGGAACATCCCCCGTCGCCTTAACTTATGGGGATTGTGCCGCAACGGGGCGAATAATCCCGTGAGGTTTTTGGAAGAAGTGTACATTGACATCAACGATTTAAAGCGTTACAATAAAGCGTACATAATGGCCGGGCCAATGGGGGCCCGCTGAAAAAGAACAGTGAAAGGAAACAAAACGATGAAGAAGATTCTTGCCATTGCTTTGGCCCTGGTCATGGTCCTGGCCTTGGGCACTACCGCTTTCGCCGACGGCGATACCTATCTGGTGGGCATCTGCCAGCTGGTGCCCCATGAGGCGCTGGACGCCGCCACCCAGGGCTTTAAGGACGCCCTGGAGGAGCTGCTCCCCGGCCAGGTGGAGTTTGACGAGCAGAACGCCGCCAACGATCCCGCCACCTGCTCCACCATCGCCAACGCCTTCGTGTCCGAGGGCGTGGACCTGATCATGGCCAACGCCACCCCGGCCCTGCAGGCCGCCGCTGCCGCCACCGCCGACATCCCCATCCTGGGCACCTCCGTCACCGAGTACGGCGTGGCTCTGGGCATCGAGGACTTTGACGGCACCGTGGGCACCAACGTGTCCGGCACCTCCGACCTGGCGCCTCTGGACCAGCAGGCCGCGATGATCCAGGAGTGGTATCCCGACGCGGAGACCGTGGGTCTGCTGTACTGCTCCAACGAGGCCAACAGCCAGTATCAGGTGGACACCGTCCAGGGCTTCCTGGAGGAGATGGGCTACACCTGCACCCAGTATCCGTTCTCCGACTCCAACGACATGGCCGCCGTGTGCCAGACCGCCGCTGACGCGTCCGACGTGCTCTACATCCCCACCGACAACACCTGCGCCTCCAACACCGGCATCGTGGACAACATCTGCCGGGGCAAGGTGCCCGTGTTCTGCGGCGAGGAGGGCATCTGCAAGGGCTGCGGCGTGGCCACCCTGTCCATCAGCTACTATGACCTGGGCTATGCCACCGGCGTCATGGCCGCCGACATCCTGACCGGCAAGGCCGACATCGCCGAGACCCCCGTGGGCTATGCCGCCACCTTCACCCCCAAGTACAACGAGGCCATCTGCGCCGATTTGGGCCTGGAGGCTCCCGAGGGCTATGAGGCCGTGGTGGTGGAAGAAGCCGCCGAGTGAGCGAAAAACCGCGCAAATTATAAAAACAGCGGAAAAGGGACTTCCCTTCTCCGCTGTTTTTTGATATACTATCTCTGTCTATGCTCTCGCGCAGTGCGCGGTATATGTTAGGAGGACTCTCTATGGGTGGTTTCATCAACGCCCTGCCGGGCGCCGTTTCCCAGGGCCTGATCTGGGGCATCATGGCGATCGGCGTCTACATCACGTTTAAGATACTGGACCTGGCCGACCTGACGGTGGACGGGTCGTTCTGCACCGGCGGGGCCACGTTCGTGGTGCTGTTCGGCTCCGGCGTGCCCGTTCCCGTGGCGCTGCTGGCCGCCTTCGGGGTGGGGCTCCTGTCCGGACTGGCCACGGGGCTCTTGCACACTTTCTGCGGCATCCCCGCCATCCTGGCCGGTATATTGACCCAGCTGGGACTGTGGAGCGTGAACCTGGCCATCATGGGCATGAAGGCCAACGTGGCCATCAACGTGATAGACCCGAAGAACCTGGACAAGCTGTGGGTATCCCTCCGGTTCGTGCAGGACGTGGCAAGCGGCAAGCGGCCGTTTTACCGCCACCCGATATTCATCGTGGGCCTGTTCACCCTGGCCGTCGTCGGGATTCTCTACTGGTTTTTCGGCACGGAGCTGGGCAGCTCCCTGCGGGCCACCGGCGCGAACCCCCACATGGCCCGGGCCCAGGGCATCAACACCAGCGTCACCACGGTGCTGGGGCTGATGATCTCCAACGGCCTGGTGGCCCTGTCCGGCTCCCTGCTGGCCCAGTACCAGAGCTTTGCCGACACCAGCATGGGCAAGGGCGCCATCGTCATCGGCCTGGCCGCCGTCATCATCGGCGAGGCGCTGTTTTCCAAGATATTCCGAAACTTCGCCCTGAAGCTGCTGTCGGTGTCTCTGGGCGCGGTCATCTACTATGTGGTCATCCAGGCGGTCATCAGTCTGAGCAACATCAACGCCAACTACCTGAAGCTCATCTCCGCCGTCATCGTGGCCATATTCCTGTCGGTGCCCTACTGGAAGGAGAAGTATTTTACCAAGTCCAGAAAGGAGGTCCGGGCCGATGCTTGAGCTGAAAGGCGTCTACAAGACCTTCAACCCCGGCACGGTGAATGAGAAGCGGGCCCTGAACGGCATCGACCTGACCCTGCGGGAGGGGGATTTCGTCACGGTCATCGGCTCCAACGGCGCGGGCAAGTCCACGGTCCTGAACGCCATCGCCGGGGTGTGGCCCATCGACCGGGGCTCCATCATCATCGACGGCCAGGACGTGACGTCTCTGCCGGAGCACAAGCGGGCCAAGTTCCTGGGCCGGGTGTTCCAGGACCCCATGACCGGCACCGCCGCCACCATGCAGATACAGGAAAACCTGGCGCTGGCCCGCCGCCGGGGAGCCCACCGCACCCTGCGGCCGGGCATCACCAAAAAGGAGCAGGCGGAGTTTCGGGAGATGCTCAGGACCCTGGACCTGGGCCTGGAGGACCGGATGACCGCCAAGGTGGGGCTGCTGTCCGGAGGCCAGCGCCAGGCGCTGACCCTGCTCATGGCGACTTTGCAAAAGCCCAAGCTGCTGCTCCTGGACGAGCACACGGCGGCTTTGGACCCCAAGACGGCGGAAAAGGTGCTGGGTACCACGGACAGCATCATCCGGGAGCACCATCTGACCGCGTTCATGGTCACCCACAACATGAAGGACGCCATTGCCCACGGCAACCGGCTCATCATGATGAACGAGGGGCGCATCATCCTGGACATCAGCGGCGAGGAGAAGAAGCGCCTGACCATGAAGGACCTGCTGGATAAATTCGCCGAGCTGTCCGGCAGCAGCATCCAGAGCGACAAGGTCCTCCTGGCGTGAGATGAGAGGATAGAATAGGCGCAGGCGGCGCACCTCTGGGTGTGCCGCCTGCGCCTATTGCGTCAGTATCGCCCGCACACGGGACAGGTCCATGGTCTCCAGCACATAGTCCGCCTCGGGCAGGGGCTCGGGCGGGGAGATGTTGGAGCGGATGTACACTGTGGCGAGCCCCAGGGCACGGGCGCCCCGGACATCGCACGCCCCGTCGTTGCCGATCATGACGGCGCTTTCCGGCGGGATGGCCCGCTGGCGGAGAAGGAGCTCAAAAAAACGCCGGTCGGGCTTTTTGACGCCGTAGTCGGAGGACAGGTATATCCCGTCGAAGTACCGCTCCAGGTCCAGCTGCTTCATCTCCCAGGCGGTGAAGATGCGCTGGGCGTTGGACAGCAGCCAGACCCGCTGGCCGTTGGCCCGGAGGGCCTCGAGAAGCTCTCTGGCCCCGTCGTACAGCCGGATGTATCGGAGGGAGCGCTCCCGGAAATACATCCCTGTGCGGACGGCCAGCGCCCTGTCGGCCTGGACGCCCCTGGCCTGGAACAGCAGGGCGAAGACCTCCTCCAGCCGTATCTCCGGGTGGGCCTCGTGGTCGCCGCCGGTGGGAGCGCTTTTTTCCAGCGCCTGTACGGTGCGAAAATAGCTGTCTCTCAGCTCCTCCGGCCGGTAGCGGGCGCCCCGGTCGCGGTACCAGGCGGCCATGGCCTCCCAGAGCTGCGGGGAGCGCTCGTCGGTGCGGATGTCCACCAGAGTGCCGTACAGGTCGAAGATGCAGTCACGATAGATCACGGGGACGCCTCCCGCTCGATGCGCTCCAGCGCCTCGTACACCCGCAGCAGCTCCCCCACGCTCCAGGCCTGGGCGAAGCAGCCCTTGGACGGGCC
>CANRNA010000149.1 GCA_947631805.1 uncultured Oscillospiraceae bacterium
GGGCAGCAGGGCGGGGGGGAGTATCATGTAGCCCATGCGCATGGAGGGGGCCAGGCTCTTGGAGAAGGTGTTCAGATAGATGACCGCCCCCCGCTCGTCCAGAGAGTACAGGCTCTCCAGGGGCTTGCCGGGCATGAAGAACTCGCTGTCGAAGTCGTCCTCCACGATGAACCGGCCGGGCCGGGCGGCCCATTGCAGGTACTCATAGCGCTTGGCCGCGGGGGCGGTGACGCCGGTGGGCCAGCTGTGGAAGGGGGTCACGTGGAGCACGTCCGCCTCCACGGCGGCCAGGGCGGCGCTCTCGATGCCCTCCGGGCCGATGGGCAGGCGCTCCACCCGTGCCCCCGCGCCCCGGTACACCGCCTCTATCTGGCCGTAGGAGGGCCACTCGATGGCGTAGGTCAGACCGCTGCCCAGCATCCGCACCACGGCCTGATACAGCTGCTCGGAGCCGGAGCCCACGATGATCTGCTCCGGCTGGGCGTGCATGCCCCGGTAGCGGAGAAGATACCGGGCGATGGCGTTGCGCAGCACGGCGCAGCCCTCGTTGGGGGAGCGGGCCACCAGCCGCTGGCCCTGGTCGGAGATGACCCGGCGGAGGGTCTTGAACCACAGGGAATAGGGGAAGCTGTTCCCGGCGGGGGCCGGGTCCTCCTCCGGCAAAAGGCGCAAGGGCTCCCGGCCCCGGGGGACGCCGGGGCTGGCCCCGATGGGGAGGACGTAATAGCCGCTCCGCTCCCGGGAGCGGATGTAGCCCTCGTCCGCCAGGAGGCGGTAGGCGCACTCCACCGTGACGGTGCTCACCCCCAGGTGTTCGGCCAGGGCGCGCTTGGAGGGGAGCTTCTCTCCGGGGGTCAGGGTCCCGTCGGCGATGTCCTCTTTGATATGCTGGTACAGGGCGTAATACTTCGGGCCCTCCCGGCTCGCCAGGTCATAGGTGAGCATCAGACGCCGCGCCGTCCGGTCACGTCACGCCCACAGGCGGACGGGATACTTCCCCTCGGCCCGCATCCGGGCCAGGGCCGCCTGGAGGGCGGGCAGGTCGTCCCGGTAGGTGACCCCGTGCCACACCTCGTCCGTGGGCAGGACCGCCACCCGGTCCGTCCCGGCCTTCAGACAGGCGTTCACCACGCTGGGCAGGAAGAACTCCGCCTTGGGGGGATTCTTGGGCATATCGTCCCGGAGGAACCGGACCAGATCTTCCCCGATGGCGTCCACGAACCCCTGATGGAAGCCCCAGGTGTTCAGGCTCACCGGGGTGTCCGGGGCCAGAGGCTGCCAGACGGCGCCCCCGTCCAGGGTGTAGGAGGGGCTGTGGGCCGGGCCCTGGATGGCGGTCAGCTCCGTCACGGAGGTGAGGTAGCCGTCCTTATCGGCGGCGCATACACCACGGGCCACGGTGCCGTTTTCCGTCAGGGTGTTTTTCAGGTCGTATGTCACCAGGGCATGGGTGTGGGCGTCATTGTTGGAGGACAGGAACCGATACAGGGCCTGGAACGCCCCCCGGCCATAGAAGTCGTCCGCGTTGATGACGGCGAAGGGCCGGTCTATCAGCGCCCGGGCGGCGTATACCGCGTGGCCCGTGCCCCAGGGCTTGGTCCGCTCCGCCGGGACGGAAAAGCCCGCGGGCAGGTCGCTCAGGTCCTGGAAGGCGTATTCAAGCTCGCACCCCCGGCCGATGCGGTCCCCCACCAGGGCGCGGAAATCCGCCTCTATCTCCTTTTTGATGACGCATACTATCTTTTTGAAACCGGCCTGCACCGCGTCATAAGCGGAGTAGTCCAAAATGACCTGGCCCTCCCCGTCCACGGCGGTCATCTGTTTCAGTCCTCCGAAGCGGCTGCCCATCCCGGCGGCCATGATAACCAGCATAGGGTCCATGGATACGTCCTCCTCGTCGTTTTTTCATATTTTACCATGGCGGGCGGCGTTTGACAACGGCCATCCCGCCCCGGCCGCAATATTTCCGCCGGGCGGGGCATACTGAATGAGGCGGCGGAATTCGATATTAGCACTCAAAAGCTAAGAGTGCTAATATTTACAATTCGTTCACAGAATACACATAAATTTGTTCACAAATTATGTGTAAGATACAGACAAATCAAAAAGAACTTGGAGGTACGATACAATGTTTGATATGATCCCTTTCGCCAGCAGGAGCTATGAGCCCAGCACAATCTGGGACCCGTTCCAGGAATTCTTCGGCACGGTGGTCCACTCCGCCGCCACGGACATCCGGGAGAGCGACGAGGCCTTCATCATCGAGACCGAGCTGCCCGGCTATGACAAGAGCGAGATCGCCGTCAGCATGAAGGAGGGCGTGCTCACCGTCCGGGCGGAGCACCAGAACAAGGAGGAGTCCGACAAGGGCTATATCCGCCGGGAGCGCACCAGCCAGACCGTGGAGCGCCGGTTCGAGGTCAGCGGCGTGGACGCCGCCAACATCCGGGCCGAGTACGTCAACGGCGTGCTGAAGCTGACCCTCCCCAAGCTGCCGGAGATCGTTCCCCAGCAGCACCAGATCGAGATCCAGTAAAGTGCAGACTTCTCCTAAGACCCACCGGGGCGTGACCAAACGGTCACGCCCCGGTGCACTTTTTATAAAATGAAAAAATGTAAGAATCAGGGAATTTTCCCATGGAGTAAGTGTTGACTGACCGCGTATCCATAAGATATAATTTGGACACTGCGGCGGAATATAAGCACTTTTGCAGGAGCGCTCCGGTCCCACAGCAGGGCGCTTTTGCGGAAAATATGTTTTTTGAGGCACGGGTGTATGAAAAAAGAAAATGACCAGATGAGTGCCGTCAGAGAGATCATCGAACGATATGACGGCCGGGAATCGAACCTCATCGCCATTTTGCAGGACGTGCAGAATGAGTACAAGTACCTGAGCGAGGAGGCGCTGCGGCTCATCGCGGAGGAGCTGGGATTGAGCACGGCGAAGGTGTACAGCGTGGCGACCTTCTACGAGAACTTCTCGCTGGAGGCCAAGGGCAAGCATATCGTGCGCATCTGCACGGGCACCGCCTGCCATGTGCGCAAGAGCCAGCCCATCTATGAGGCCCTGCGGGAAAATCTGGCACTGACGGGCAAGAGGAAGACCTCGGCGGACGGGCTGTTCACCCTGGAGACGGTGGCGTGTCTGGGGGCGTGCGGTCTGGCCCCGGTCATGACCCTGGACGGGGAGGTCCACGCCAAGATGACACCGGAGAACGCTGTCGCGCTGCTGGATGAGGTGCGGGCAAAGGAGGCTGCGGGACAATGAAGACGAGAAGAAACAAGCTGACAAGAGACAGCTTCCACGTATTCCAGGCCACGGCCCGCAACGCCCTGAAGCAGAGCGAGCAGGTGACGAGCGTGCTGATATGCGCCGGGACCGGCTGCATCGCGGGCGGGGCCCTGAAGATCTACGACAACATCAAGGCCGAGTGCGAAAGCCGGGGGCTGGCGGTGTACGTGGGGCTGAAGCACGACTCCGACGAGGAGAAGAGCCTGCATGTGAAGATGAGCGGCTGCCACGGCTTTTGCGAGATGGGGCCGCTGGTACACATCGAGCCCTTGGGCGTGATGTATATACACGTCAAGCCCGAGGACTGCCACGAGATCATCGAGAAGACTGTCCTGGGCGGCCAGATCATCGACCGGCTGGTGTACAAGCTGAACGGGGTGGCCTATCCCAAGCAGGAGGATATCCCGTTTTACAAAAAGCAGCACCGGGTCGTGCTGGAAAACTGCGGCCGGAGCGACGCGGAGGACATCGAGGAATACGTGGCCAAGGGCGGCTACGCCGCCTTTGAGAAGGCCCTTTTCGAGATGACCGACGAGGAGATATGCCGCACCATCACCGATTCCGGCCTCCGGGGCCGGGGCGGCGGCGGCTTCCCTGCCGGGCGCAAGTGGGACGGCGCCCGCAGGCAGAAGACCGACGTGAAGTATGTGGTCTGCAACGGCGACGAGGGCGACCCGGGGGCGTTCATGGACCGCTCCATCATGGAGGGCAACCCCCACAGCGTGCTGGAGGGCATGATGATCGCCGGGCGGGCCGTGGGAAGCCGCGAGGGCTATATCTACGTGCGCGCCGAGTACCCCCTGGCGGTGAGCCGGTTGAAGGCCGCCATCGCCATGGCGGAGCAGTACGGCTTTTTGGGCGAGAACATCATGGGGTCGGATTTCTCCTTCCGCATCCATGTGAACCGGGGCGCGGGCGCCTTCGTCTGCGGCGAGGGCAGCGCGCTGACCGCCTCCATCGAGGGCAAGCGGGGCATGCCCCGGGTCAAGCCGCCCCGGACCATCGAGCAGGGCCTGTGGGCAAAGCCCACGGTGCTCAACAACGTGGAGACCTTCGCCAACGTGCCCCTCATCGTGCGCAACGGCGTGGACTGGTACCGCTCCATCGGTACTAAGACGAGCCCCGGCACCAAGGCCTTCGCCCTGACCGGAAACGTGGTGAATACGGGCCTTATCGAGGTGCCCATGGGCACCACCGTCCGGGAGGTCATCTTCGACATCGGCGGCGGTATCCGCAAGGGCAAGGCCTTTAAGGCCGTGCAGATAGGCGGCCCCTCCGGCGGGTGCTGCTGCGCCAGCGAGGAGCATTTGAACCTGCCGCTGGACTTCGATTCCCTCAAGGGCATCGGGG
>CANRNA010000150.1 GCA_947631805.1 uncultured Oscillospiraceae bacterium
CTGTCCGTGGAGGCGGAGGCTGACGGGGGCGAGGCCGGTGTGACGGCGTATATGTGCGAGGACGAGCACTACGACCTGGCCCTGCGGCGCGGGGATGACGGCTGGGAGGCGGCGCTGAAGCTGCACATCGGCGGCGTCCGCCATATCCAGAGGACGCTCCCCCTCCCGGAGGGCCGCGCCCGGCTCATCATTCGGGCGGACAGCCTCACGTATAGGTTTTATGTAAACTCAAACGGCGCGGAGCACTCTCTGGGAGAGGGACGGGCCAAGTACCTTTCCAGCGAGGTCTCCGGCGGCTTCACCGGCGTGGTGCTGGGGCTGTACGCCGTGGGGGAGAACAGGGCGGCGTTTGACGAGCTGCGTATAGAGTATTTTTCCTGACAGGCGCTTGCCGCCAGCCAGTATATAACACCGACAGGAGGAGCTTCCCATGAAATTCCACTACGGCGAATGGCTCATGCGTCCGGGGGTGAAGACATACAACTGCGAGCAGATACGCCAGGTCCGCCTGAGCGGGGACGGGCGGGAGGTGCATCTGTTCGCGGTGCCCTATCGAAACGACGATAGGAGCCTGGACGGCCCGGCCCAGGAGATATCCATCTCCTCCCCCCAGCCGGATATGCTGCGGCTGCGCACAGTGCACTTCAAGGGCGTCCGGCGCAAAATGCCCCGGTTCGACCTGGCAGACGGGCGCTGCCCCCTCGCGGTGCGGGAGGATAGCGATGAGTTGGAGATATCCTCCGGGCTGCTGCGGCTGGTCATCCGCAAGCGGCCCTGCTCCCTTACATATTACTACGGGGAGAGGAAGCTCACTGGCGTGGGGGAGCGGTTCGGCTCCGCCATGCTGAGTTTCGTGGAGGCGCCGGAGGGGCCCTTCATGAGCTGCCAGCTCCAGGTGGACGTGGGAGAGAAGATCTATGGCCTGGGAGAGCGGTTCACCCCCTTTGTGCGAAACGGCCAGACCGTGGACATCTGGAACGAGGACGGGGGTACCTCCAGCGAGATTTCCTATAAGAACATCCCCTTTTACCTGAGCAGCAACAGCTACGGCGTGCTGGTGGACGACACCGGGCCTGTGTCCTTTGAGGTGTGCTCCGAGGCGGTGACGAAGGTCCAGTTCAGCGTGCCCGGCCAGAGCCTGGATTTCGTGCTCATAGGCGCGCCGGACCGCAAGGGCGTGCTGGAACGGTATACCGCCCTGGCGGGCCGCCCGGCCCTGCCCCCCGCCTGGACCTTCGGGCTGTGGCTCAGCTCCTCCTTTACCACCAGCTACGACGAGAAGACCGTCATGAGCTTCGTGGACGGCATGCGGCAGCGGGACATCCCCCTGCGGGTGTTCCACTTCGACTGCTTCTGGATGCGGGAGAACGAGTGGTGCGGCTTTCAGTGGGACCGGGACATGTTCCCCGATGTGGAGGGGATGCTGGCCCGGCTCCATGAAAAGGGCCTGAAGGTGTGCGTGTGGATAAACCCCTACCTGGCCCAGCACAGCCCCGCCTTCGACGAGGCGGCGGAGAAGGGGTATCTGCTGAAAAAGCCGGACGGGGACATCTGGCAGTGGGACCTGTGGCAGGCGGGCCTGGCGGTGGTGGATTTTACGAACCCGGACGCTGTAAAATGGTATCAGGACAACCTGCGCCGTCTCATGGCCCAAGGGGTGGACTGCTTCAAGACGGATTTCGGCGAGCGCATCCCCACGGACGTGGTCTATCACGACGGCAGCGACCCGGTGCGGATGCACAATTATTACACCTTCCTTTACAACCGGGCGGTGTTCCAGGTCATCCGGGAGGTAAAGGGCGAGGGAGAGGCCGTGGTCTTTGCCCGCAGCGCCACCGTGGGCGGCCAGCGGTTCCCTGTCCACTGGGGCGGCGACTGCAACAGCACCTATGTGTCCATGGCCGAGTCCCTCCGGGCAGGGCTGAGCCTGTGCCTGAGCGGGTTCGGCTACTGGAGCCACGACATCGGCGGGTTCGAGGGAACCGCGTCGGCGGACGTATACAAGCGCTGGCTGGCCTTCGGCCTTTTGAGTACCCACTCCCGGCTCCACGGCTCCGGCTCCTACCGGGTGCCCTGGCTGTTCGGGGAGGAGGCGGTGGAGGTGTGCCGCCATTTTGCAAAGCTGAAAAACCGCCTGATGCCCTATCTCTACTCTCTGGCGGCGGAGAACCACCGCGCGGGCGTGCCGGTGATGCGCCCCATGCTGCTGGAATTCGACGACCCCGGCTGCGAGGAGCTGGACAGGCAGTATATGCTGGGCGACGCTCTGCTGGCCGCACCCGTGATGCGCGCCGACGGCAGCGTGGACTACTATCTGCCCGGGGGGACCTGGACCCACCTTATCACCGGCGAGGCCGTGGCTGGCACCGGCTGGCGGCGGGACAGCTACGACTTTTTCTCTCTGCCCCTGTACGTGCGGGAGAACACCATCCTGCCCCTGGGCGGCCGGGACGACAGGCCAGACTACGACTATGCAAAGGACCTGACGGTGCGGCTCTATGCCCTGGGAGACGGCTGCCGGGCGGAGCGGGAGATATGCGACACGAGCGGGACGCCGGTGCTGGCTATCACGGCGGCGCGGGACGGGGAGACGATAACAGTCACCGTCCGGGGCAAGGCGGAGGGTCTGCGGGTGGAACAGATGGGCACTGCCTGCCGCGTCACGGTCAAGACAGTATGACAGCGAGGGAGGAGAGACGGGCATGATAAAGACAGGCATGGCCTATTACCCCGAGCACTGGGACAGGTCCCTGTGGGAGTCCGACGCCGCCCGCATGGCGGCTCTGGGGGTACACGCGGTGCGCATGGGGGAGTTCGCCTGGGGCCGGATGGAGGGGACGGAGGGACAGTTCGACTTCGGCTGGCTGGACGACGCCATCGACGTCATCGTCCGCCACGGGATGCAGGTGATACTGTGCACCCCCACCAACAGCGCCCCTATGTGGCTGTATACCCAGCACCCGGAGACGGTCCAGTGGGGCCGGAACGGGCGGTCCATAGACACGGGCATCCGGGGCCACCGGTGCATCCAGAGCCCGGTGTTTCGCTCCTACGCCGCCCGCGTCGTGGAGGAGATGGCAAAGCGCTACGCCGGGCGGCCGGAGGTGTTCGCCTGGCAGATAGACAACGAGCTGGAGAACAACCACTGCACCTGTCCCGCCTGCCGGGAGGCCTTCCGGGGCTGGCTGCGGGAGAAGTACGGCACCATCGACGCCCTGAACCGGGCCTGGGGCACGGATGTCTGGAGCGGCCAGATCACCCGCTGGGAGCAGGTCCAGCCCCTGCTGGCCCCGGACTGCCTGCCGGACTGGCACAATCCCGCCTTCATGCTGGACTATGAGCGCTTCGGCGCCTGGTGCACAGCGGATTTTGTCCGCTTCCAGCGGGATATCATCAAGGGATACGACCCGGACGCCGTGGTCACCACAAACAGCTGGTTTTGCGCCAACATGCCGGATTTCTACCGGGAATTTGCCCCCCTGGACGTGGCGGCCTACGACAACTACCCGCCCATGGACCTGCCCGATGACCCGGAGGCGATCGCCTCCAACGCCTTCGGCCTGGACCTGGTCCGGGGGTTCAAGAGAAAGAATTTCTGGATATTGGAGCAGCTGAGCGGACCGGGAGGCTGCTGGAGCCCCATGGGGCCCGCGCCGGAGCCGGGGATGATAGAGGGATATGCCATGCAGGCCGTGGCCCACGGGGCGGACCTGGTGAGCTTCTTCCGCTGGCGCTCGTCCTGTTCGGGGGCGGAGATGCTGGGCCACGGGGTGCTGGACCACGACGACCGGGATAACCGCCGTCTGGAGGAGATACGCAGCCTCTGCCGACGGCTGGAAAAGCTGCCGGACCTGGACAGGACCGCCGTGGTCAGCGCCGTGGCGATGCTGTACGGCCCGGACCAGGAGTTTGCCCTGAAAAACCAGCGCCAGAGCCGGAGTTTTGCCTACTGGACACAGCTGAAGCTGTTCCACGACGCCTGCATGGGCCTGGGGGTCAATATGGACGTGGTGGCCGAGGACACACCGCTGGAGGGCTATAAGGTGGTCGTCGTCCCCACCCACTATGTGACGCGCCCCGGTCTGGCGGCGCGGCTGGAGGCCTTTGCCGCCGGAGGCGGCACGGTGGTGCTCACGAACCGCAGCGGGGTGAAGGACGAGCACAACAACTGCCTCTTCGGCCAGGTGCTCCCCACGGTGTTCCGGCGGCTGTGCGGCTGCTATGTGGAGGAGTATGACGCCCTGGGCGAGAGGCGCATCCACATTGCCGCAGAGGGCGGCGGGCGCTACGCCGTCACCGGCTGGTGCGACATCCTGACGCCGGAGGGGGCCCAGGTCTGGGCCCGCTACACAGAGCGGTTTTACGCGGGCGCGGCGGCGGTGACGAAAAACGCCTTCGGGGCGGGGTGTGCCTATTATGTGGGCGCCGTGGGCGAGCGGGCGATGTACCGGACGCTGATGGAGGAGATATGCCGGGAGCAGGATATCCCGGTGCTGGCAGGGCTGCCCATGGGGGTGGAGGTGACCACCCGCTCCGGCGAGGGGGGCGGATACCGCTTCTTTTTCAACAACACCGCCCAGGACCAGCGCTTTCCCCTGGGGGAGCGGACGGTGTCGCTGCGGCC
>CANRNA010000151.1 GCA_947631805.1 uncultured Oscillospiraceae bacterium
ATATGGAAGCAGGGCTGGCAGCTGTTTTTGGAAAAGCCCTGGCTGGGGGGCGGTCCGGGCACCAGCGGCAGGCGCTTCGACATACAGTGGTACAGCGCCGTGCGAGACAGCTCCGTGCGGGTGTCCAACTGCCACAACGTGTATCTGGGCCACCTGGTGAACACGGGCATCCTGGGGACGCTGCCCTATCTGGCCGCCGTAGGGTGCAGCCTTTTCACATGGCTGAAGCGCCGGAAGTGGGGCGCGCTGTATCCGGCCCTGGGCGCGGCCTTCTTCTGCAACCTCATCCAGGACTTTTTCGGCCTGGGCCTGAGCCTGACGGAGCCCATGTTCTGGGTGCTCTGGGGCCTGCTGGAGAGCGGCGGAGAGGATCGAAGAAAATAGAACGACAAAAGCCGCGCCGCGGGGAGACCCGCGGCGCGGTGCGGTAAGCGCCTCAATAAAAAGCGGATATCAAAAACACAAAATGAAAAAGCTCAAAAACTCAAAACAAAATAGCACAAAAACATAAAATAAAAAGGCTCAAAAACACAAAAAGAAGAATTGACATAGAAGGGGCTGTTGGATATAATACCAGTTGAGAGGGGAAGGGGTGACGGCCGTGACCGAATATTTGCCGAGAGTCGTGGACGACGAGCTTGCGCTGAGGCTGGAAGCGTTTGGAGCAACGCTTATCATCGGGCCGAAGTGGTGCGGCAAAACGACGACAGGGGAGCGGAAGGCAAAAAGCGTGCTCCGCATGCAGGACCCGGACCGCCGGGAGGGATACCTTGCCACGGCGGAGACAAAGCCCTCTCTGCTTCTCAGGGGGGAGAATCCCCGCCTGATCGACGAGTGGCAGATGGCCCCGGTCCTGTGGGACGCCGTTCGGATGGCGGTAGACCAGCGGCAGGAGGAAGGACTTTTCATCCTGACCGGCTCCACCTCGGTGGACAACACCGGCATTATGCACTCCGGCACGGGCCGCATCTCGCGGATGAAGATGTATCCGATGAGCCTCTTTGAATCCGGCCAGTCCAACGGAAGCGTCTCTCTCAAGGCCCTTTTCGACGACCCGAAGCTGGACATTGACGGGGCTGTGTCAGGTCTGTCCATCGAGGAACTGATTTTTGCGGCTTGTCGCGGCGGCTGGCCGGCCTCTCTGCGGCGGAAGAGCGACGCGGCCAAGCTGATGATCGCCAGGGACTATCTGAACAATATCTGCGAGACAGATATATCCACAGTGGATGGGGTGCAGCGAAACCCGGTCTGGGCGAACATGCTCCTGCGCTCCTATGCGCGCAATGTATCCACGCTGACGAAAAAGACCACCATATATAAGGATGTTGCCGCCAATGCCGACAGCATGACGGCGGCCACCATGGACGCCTATCTGAACGCGCTGGAAAAGCTGTTCGTTATTGAGGACATTGACGCCTGGTGCCCGGCCATCCGCTCGGCGACGACGATACGCGCCGGGAAAAAGCGCGGCTTCACCGACCCGTCTATCCCCGTGGCGGCGCTGGGTCTTACGCCGGAGTATTTCCAAACCGACCTGAAGACCTTTGGCTTCATTTTCGAGTGCCTGTGCGTCCGGGACCTGAAGGTGTATTCCCAGGCGCTGGGCGGGAAAGTGTCCTATTATCACGACCGATATGGCCTGGAGGCGGACGCCGTGCTGCACCTGGACGACGGGCGGTTCGCGCTGATAGAATTCAAACTGGGCAGCCGCGAGATCGAGGAGGGAGCCAGGCACCTGCTGCAGCTCAGGGAGCTGATACGGAAGTACAACCGGAATGAGACCCAGGTCCCGCTTCGGGAGCCGGACCTGCTCATGGTCATTACCGGCGGCGACATGGCGTATATCCGGCCAGACGGGGTGAAGGTGGTACCCATAGGGGTGCTGCGGGATTGAGACGCGCTTATCTCCCCCTCAGGCCGCCGTGCTTTTCCCTGGATGGCCGCCTCCGGCCCCCGATAAATGGTGATATCTGACGACAAAAGCCGCGCCGCGGGTCTCCCCGCGGCGCGGTGGTTTTTAGTTTGTGTCAGCCGCCAGTACTGGTAGAGGTGTCATCCTCGTTGCCGGTCTGGGTATCGGTATCGGTGCCCCCGCCGCTGGGTGGGTTGGTGGGGGGAGTAGTGGGAGGAGTAGTAGGAGGAGTGGTGGGCTGGTTAGTGGTCTGCGGATTTTGGCCCGGCCCGGGCTCCAGCGTCGCGGCGGGAGGCACGGTGTTGGTGGTGCCGCCGCCGTTAGGGGTGACGGAGGGAGGCGTGGGCGTAGGCGAGGGGGACGGGGACGGAGACGGAGAGGGCTCCGGAGAGGGAGACGCCATCGCCGTGTCGTTCGTCAGCACCGTGACGCCGGGATAGGTCCGCACGACCTGGCCGCTGTAGCGGCCCATGAAGTTCACGACCACCACCACCGTGGTGTTGTATACCCGGGCGTTGATGGTGTAATCCACGCCGTTTTGCAGGATGTTGGCGCCGTCCCGGACCACCAGGGTGCTCAGGTTGGTGTTCTGGTCGATGGCCGGAACGACCACCCGGCTCACGGGGGTCAGAGAGGTGGCGGCGATGCTCTTGGTCTCGTCCAGCTTGAACAGGGCCACCTGCAGGGCATCGGCGCTGTCAGTGGACACGCTGAAGTTCAGCGTCTCCCGGCTGATCACGTCGCTCTCCGGCATCATGCCGCTGCCCACGTACAGGACCTGTCCGGCGGGGATGGTCATGCCGGTGGTCTCCTCCGTGTCGGAGGTGGGCAGGGTCCCGGCGGGGAAGTCGTCGGCGGTGAGGGTATCCACCGTCATCTCCAGCGCGCTCACATAGTGGCGGGTGTTGTCATGATAGTTGAGAAGGCGCTCCTCCACGCCGTTGATGTCCACAGACTGGATGAGCCAGCGGTTCCGGGAGCTGTTGTCGTCCAGGACGATGCCGTCCCCGGCGCTGTTCAGGTTCAGATAGCGGCCATTGTTCTCCAGGGAGTAACGGTCGCCGGTGCCGTACCAGTCGGCGTTGGAAGTCCACAGCATACCGGCGGTGATGGTGCCGTCCAGACACCAGGTGCCGTCGGCGGCCTTGACCAGCTTCATGTCCACGGTCTTGAGGGTGTTGCCGTCCACGTTCATCAGCACGGAGGCGGTGGGGGCGTCGGCGTCGCTGCCCTCGCCCTCGGCGCTCTCGCCGTTTGCGGCGGTGTCGGCGCCGGTGGTGGTCCCCACGGTGTTGTCAGAGGTGTTCACGAAATTGATGACGGGCGTGCCGTCGCCGGTGTCGGCCTCGGTATCGGCCTCGGGGGTCTCGGAGGGGGCTACCTCGCTGTCAAGCTCGTCCTCCGCGTCTTCGTCCTCGTCCTCTTCATCCACGGCCTTTTCCTCGGGCATGTTGTGGAGCAGGGCCATCACGTAGACCACGTCGTCCTCCATCTCATCCACCATGGCGTAGGCGCCGGACTGGATGTCGCCGAAGGCGCCGTAGTCAATGGCCGCCACAGGGGGAGGCGTGGGGGTGGGCGTGGGCTCGGGAGTGGCCGTGGGCTCTATAGAGGGCTCGGGCTCATCCGTGGCCTCGGGCTCGGGAGGATTGGCGCTGATGGTCTCCAGGGCAAAGGCGGACACGTCGTTCACCAGGAAGGTGACCGCGTTGTCGCGGATGGTATATGTACCGATCTGCTCCCACTCGCCGGAGCTGTCCTGGTTATACACGGCCAGGCCGTCGTCGTCCTGGAAGCTGGGGTCGGTGACCGTCAGATAGAGCGGGCCTTCCGGCTGGGTATCCTCGGTCCAGTCCACGTCCAGCAGCACCACGTTGCTGGAATCGGCCAGCTCGGGGGGACGCACGGTGCCGGGGGCCACGGACAGGCTGGAAGAGACATTCTTGCCGGTCTCATATTCCGCTCCTACCTGGGTGGTCACGCCGGGGGCGAGGCTCGCCGCAGGGGGCTCGGTGGGGCCGGTGAAGCGCGCCATGATCTGATCGCCGAAGTTCTTCCACACCAGGAAGCCCAGCGCGGCCACAACGACCAGCAGGGCGATCACAAGGAGCCATACCTTCCACGCGCCGGAGCCGGAGCGCCGGGGACGATCGCCGCCGCCACCGCCGCCGGAACGGGAACCGCCGGAGCGGGAGCCGCTGGAACGGGAGGAGCGGGGCTCGTAATCGTCATAATCATCGTAATCGTCGTAGTCGTAGTCAGGATCGTACTCGGAGTCATATTCGTCGTCGTACTCGTCGTCATACTCCAGCTCGGGCTCATAGTCGAGGCGCTGATCCTGACGGGAGGCCTGCGCCGGACGGGCAGGCTGCTTTGAACTGCTGCTGCCGCTGCTGGGCGCGGCATGCTTCGGAAGATGATTACCAGACATAATATCACGACCTTATCTTAGGGTTGTTCACCATTATAACTGATTCTCCGGAGAAATACAACAAAAAATTACGAAAAATTGCGAAATGGTTAAGTGAAAGGTAAAAAAATTAGCATTTTCCAGAAAAACGCGGGCGGAAAAGAAATTTTTCTTGACAGGGGGAAAAGAAGTTAGTATAATCATAAAGCTCGCTCAAGCCGTGGCCGGGTAGTTCAGTCGGTTAGAACGCCGGCCTGTCACGCCGGAGGTCGAGGGTTCAAGTCCCTTCTCGG
>CANRNA010000152.1 GCA_947631805.1 uncultured Oscillospiraceae bacterium
GTGTCGCCCAGGCCGAAGCCCACCACGATCTCGTGGCGCTCCACGCCCAGGTCCAGGACCTCCCGCTCCGTCAGGGGAACGGCCTTGCCGTCCATAGACACGAAGCCGGTGGAGCCTCTGGCGTTGCGCACCAGATGCCAGCTCTCGTCCGTCATGACCATTTTCACCAGCACATAGCCGGGGAAGGTCTTGCGCTCGTAGGTCTTCTCGCCGTTATCGGTGCGCTCGGTGACGGTCTCCATGGGTATCTTGACCTCCAGGATCAGGTCCTCCATGTGCCGGTTCTCCGCCGCCTTCATGATGGAAGCGGCCACCGTGTTCTCATATCCGGAGTACGTGTGGACCACGTACCATTTTGCGCTGTCTGCCATGTTACGCGAAAATGTTGATCAGCGCCTTGACGGTCGCCTGGGCGGCGCTGTCAAAGCCCCAGAGCACTACGGCGCACACCGCGATGACCACAAGCGCCACCAGGGTGTTCTTCGCCGTCTGCTTGGGCGTGGGCCATACGACCTTTTTCAGCTCGCTCTTCATGTCCCGGAACCACTTCTTGATCACCTGGGGCCATCTGCGGTACCACACGAGCTTCTCGGTATTCCTCTTGACCGCTACCTTGGTCTCCTTGGCGGGGGCGGCCTTCTTTTCTTCTGCCATTTCTCCGCCTCCTTACTTCGTTTCCTGATGCAGCGTATGCTTCCGGCAGAAGGGGCAATACTTGTTCAGCTCAAGCTTTTCCGTGGTGTTCTTCTTGTTCTTGAACGTATTGTAGTTCCTCTGTTTGCACTCGCTGCAGCGCAGTACGACCTTGATCCTTGCGTCTGCTGCCATATTTTCGGCACCTCCTTGTTAAATTGCCTCCCTATTCCGGCCATAACGGGTTCTCCCGTCCGGACGGCAGGTAAAAGTTATCGTAGCACATCTTTTTCAAAATTGCAACCGTTTTTTCATGTATAATGGCGCTTTTTTTGCGGATATTCCCGGTTTTGGCCAAACAACGGCCCCCGGCGGAGGCAATTTTGTACGGGGACGGCAAAGGGATGCTATTTATGACCGTTTTACTGGGAAATTATGCCGTTGCTTTTGTCCTCCGGGCATGGTATCATTTTCCCGAACAGAGTAGGGACGGCCGCGTTATGCCGACGAACAGTCGGCATCCAGTGCCGGGGGGACGGGAAGTTGTCCCCCGGACGAAACGGCGGCGGACGGACGGCGGAAAATCTTTTTCATTCCGCGCTTCCTCCGCCAGTGCCTGCGGTGGCCGCCCCGCATTCCGCTGGAGGTAACTGAATATGAAAAAACTATCCCTGCGCAGCATTTGTCACCTGGCCATCCTAGTCGCGCTGGAAGTGGTGCTCAACCGCTTTTTGTCCATCCAGACGCCATTTTTGAAGATCGGCCTGTCCTTCGTCCCCGTGGTGATGGGCGGCATGCTCTACGGCCCCCTGGGCGGCGCCATCGTCGGCGGCCTGGGGGATATGGTGGGGGCGCTGCTGTTCCCCTTCGGGCCCTATCACCCCGGCTTCTCCGTCTGCGGCGCGCTGATGGGCGCTGCGTATGGGTGGTTCATGTATATGGATTCCCCCCGGTACGATAACCGGGAGCGGCTGCCCCTGTGGCCCAACGTCATTGTGCCGGTGATATTCAGCTGCGCCGTGGCGGGGCTGCTGCTCAACACCTTGTGGGTGTCCCAGCTCTACGGCAGCCGGACCTATTGGGGCTGGTTCATCTATCGCGTCCCCGACGAGCTGGGCATGACCGTTGTCAAAACGGCCGTCATACCGGCGCTGGCGCCTCTAGCCCGGCGGCTGTATAAGCTGAACATCGTGAATTGAGGTATCATCACCAATGAGAGTTATGGCCATCGACTACGGCGACGTCCGGACGGGCATAGCCGTCTCGGACCAGCTGGGCGTGCTGGCCGGGGAGACCTTCGTCATCACCCAGCGGGACCCGGCGGCCCTGGCGGACACCATCGCCGCCGAGGCCAGGGCCAGGGACGCTTCCCCCCTGGTGCTGGGTCTGCCCCTGAATATGGACGGCACTGAGGGCCCCCGGGTGGAAAAGGCCCGTCAGCTCAGGGCCATGCTGGAGGACCGGGGCATGACCGTGGTGCTGTGGGACGAGCGGCGCACCACCGTGGACGCCCACCGCATTTTGCGGGAAAACGGCAAGCGGGAGAAAAAGCACCGGGCCGTGGTGGACGCCGTGGCGGCGGCCCTCATTCTGGAGGGTTACCTGGGCTCCTCATACAATATAAAATAACCCCTATATGCCTCACGGCGGGAAGCCAACGCTTCCCGCCGTGACCTTTTCCGTTCTCAAAAATCGTACATAGCCAGGAATTCCTCCAGGCAAAGCCCCCGTTCCATCATATA
This sequence comes from uncultured Oscillospiraceae bacterium, assembly GCA_947631805.1. Classification (GTDB taxonomy): domain Bacteria; phylum Bacillota; class Clostridia; order Oscillospirales; family Oscillospiraceae; genus CAJOIG01. The sequence goes on from CANRNA010000152.1 coordinate 2,376, forward strand.
GGCCGCCGCCTCCTTGCCCACATAGCGCAGGTGCCAGGGCTCGTACTCCACGCCGGTGATCTTTGTCTTCCCCTCCGGATAGCGGACCACAAAGCCGTACTCGGCGCAGTGCTCCTCCAGCCACAGCATCAGGCCGCTGCCGCCGATGTAGGGCTCCATCTCCTGGTCGGCGCTCTCCAGAATGTCCGCGCACAGGCCGGACTGATGCTCGCTGGCGCCGGGGTAGTTCACGGACAGGCGGGCCTTGGCGTTGGCCTCCTCCTCGGTCATCCCCTGGGCCATGTATACGTCCACGTGGTTATTGAAATAGATGATGTACTGGGTGTTGTAATCCCGGTAGCCGGAGCACACATACACGCTGTACCCCGCCGCCCGGGCGTCGGCAATGAGCTCCTTCATGGCCGGGGCCACCCTGCTGTCCATCTGCTGGCCGTTTTCTATCTCCACCAGGGACTCGGGCACGAAGTCCTCCCCCAAGGGTTTTTCATACCGGATGAGCCGGAGCTGCCAGCTGCCGGTGTCCACCGCCGGGAGAGCGAGCGTGGGCTCCGGCGAGGGGGTGGGCAGCGTGGTGGCGATGGGCGCGGCGGGCATACGGGTGGGCGTCGGCTGCGCCTGGGCCGTTCTCTCCGGCCCCGTGGCCAGCTCTATGCCCATATACAGCACCCCCGCCACCCCCAGCAGGGCCAGCAGGAGCACCCCGAACCGGGAACCGGCGCTGCGGCGGCGCTTTCTTCTTCTCCTCCTCTGCGGCTGGGCCATGGCGCCCCCTCCTTTTCCAAAGTCACCATATTTTATCACCCTGGCGGCCCCGCCGTCAATAAACCGGCGCGAAAGAGCCAAAAGAAAACGGCATCCGGTCCCATTCGACTTGTCCGGATGCCGTTATTCTGTTTTGTTCCGGCCCTTACTCAGCCATACCGTTGAGCTTTTTGGCCATAGCGGATTTCTTGTGGGCCGCGTTGTTCTTGTGGATAAGGCCCTTGGCGGCCGCCTTGTCAACGGACTTCACGGCAGCTTTATAGGTCTCAGCAGCCTTATCGCCATCGCCGGCCACAACAGCCGCGTCGAACTTCTTCAGCTCCGTCTTCAAAGCGGAACGCGCCGCCTTGTTCTTGGCGTTGGCGGCCTTCTGAAGCTGGTCTCTCTTGGCCGAGGACTTGATGTTCGGCATTAACTCGCACCTCCCCGTATAAAGTCTGAACATGATGTCCGCAGATGGTGATTATATCAAGACTTTTCAAGAATTGCAAGTATTATTTTTGATTTTTGGAAAGAATAATACCAAAAAGGACCGGAGTTGATGGAAATGGTTGGCTGCCGCACCGACCTGGCCGCCGAGGAGCTGCCCCAAAACGGCGGGGCCCTGGCGGGGGTCAGAAGCAGACAATATGAGCGGGACGGCTTTGCCGTGACGGACGTGGAGGTACTAGACGAACAGGGCTCTTCTGCATTATGTAAACCAATAGGCCGCTATCTGACTGTGGACCTGGACAGCTTTTTCCGCCGGGAGGAGGACTCCTTCCCCAAGGCGGTGGAGCTGCTGGCGGGCTGCATGGGCCAGCTTTTGCCCCTGGGACCGGAGGCCAGCGTATTGGTGGCGGGACTTGGCAACCGGGCCATCACCCCGGACGCCGTGGGACCGGAGACCGCTGCCGTCACCTTGGCCACCAGGCACCTGAAGGCCAGCATGCCGGAGGATTTCGCCATGTTCCGACCGGTGAGCGTGTTCCAGACCGGGGTGCTGGGCACCACTGGCATGGAGAGCGCCGAGCTCATCCGTGCCCTGGCGGGGGCGGTCTCCCCTTCCGCCATCGTGGTGGTGGACGCCCTGGCGGCCCGTTCGTCGGAAAAGCTGTGCCGCACCGTCCAGCTGACGGACACGGGCATCGTCCCCGGCTCGGGGGTGGGCAACGACCGGGCGGAGCTCTCCCCCCGGAACCTGGGTGTGCCGGTGCTGGCCGTGGGGGTCCCCACGGTGGTGGACGCCGGGGACGGCCTCATCGTCACCCCACGGGATATCGACAAGTATGTGAAGGACGCGGGCAAGCTCATCGCCTACGCCCTGAATATGGATTTCCACGCGGGGCTGTCCATATCCGACATCGACATGTTCGTCGGGTAGCGATGTTTCACGTGAAACATCGCTCACATCTGAAAATGTTTCACGTGGAACATTGCCATTTACAGAAGAATCTGCTATAATTGCGAGGCATCACGAAAAGGAGGCG